>NZ_DATLXO010000087.1:0-25528 GCF_035575815.1 Iamia sp. | reverse complement strand
AAGGTGGTGTGGTGCCGCGTCGAGGTGTGACCGCACGATTCGAGCGCACCGCCGGCACCGCTCACGGCGGGGTGAGGATCTCGCGCTCGATGCTGATGTCGGCCTGGGTGACGCCGCCGACGTCGATGCTGTCGATGGCCTCGAGGGCCCCGGTCCCGGTGTCGAGTACAGCACCGAGCACGACAGGGGGACCGGTTCCTCCTTCTGCAGCGAGCGCAGCCCGGCGCCCCCGGTCGACCCCTCGCCCGTAGCAGCGTCCCCTCATCGCCCAGCTCGTCCAGGGCGCGCTGGTGGGTGTGGCCGGCGAGGACGAGGGGCACCTTCCCGTCGAGGCCCGCCGCTGGTCTCGAAGGTCGTGCCCCAGTCGTTGATGTCGCCGGTGTCGGCGACGACCTCGACGCCGAACTGGTCGACGACCCGCTCGATCAACGCGAAGGCCTGCGGGTTCAGGTGCAGGTCGCTGACGTGGAGCACCCGCACCGACGACGTCCTCGGCGTCGCCCACCGCCTGCGGTGCGAGGCTCAACAGCCCGGAGTAGCGGGGTTCGGAGAGCGACGAGGGCCGCCACGTCCCCGCGGCGACGCCCATCGAGGATGACACGAGCAACAGGACGGTGAGCGAGCCCATGAGCACCTCGCGCCGCCGGAACCGTCCCAGCGCCGACAGCGCAGCCCCGCCGAGGACCGCGACCACCGCGACCCTCAGTCCCAGGCGCTCGACCGCGGCCCGGATCTCGGCAGCCGTGGTCTCACGGCCACGAGCTGCTCCCACCGGGCGCCAACCCGGGGCCGGCCGGGGCACGGCGGGGGCCGAGATCTGGTCGCGCCGCTCGGGGTGAACGCGCCGGTGGGGTGGCCGTCGGTGCGGGCGGGTAGGGCCGGCTCATGCTCGACCGCGCCCGACGCGCCCTGTCTGTCCTGATCCTGGGCCTCGCCGTCGCCGGGTGCGGGTTCGATGACGCCCCGGCGGCCGAGTCGCCGAACCCCACCACGACGGAGCTGCCGGAGGTGAGTCGTCGCTGCGACCTCGGACGCCGCAACGACCAGGGCGTGGCCGGCCACGACCTGGCCGCGGCGGCCGAGCTGCCCGACGGCCGGGTGCTGTTCACCTTCGGCGACACCTACCTCGGAGAGGTCGAGGGCGACACCCGGCGGACCACCGGCCTGATCAACTCGAGCGCGGCGCTGCTCCCTGCCGGCGACGACATCTGCGACCCGTCGTTGTCCTACCTCACCGATCTCGGCGGTGGCATCCGCCCGCTCCTCCCCCGGCCGCCGAAGGAGGGCACTGCCTACTGGCCGGTCGACGTGAGCGTCATCGACGGCCGGGTGTGGATGCTCTACCGCTGGGTCGAACGGACCGGAGACGGCACCCTGGACCTGCGGATCCTCGGCACCGGGATGGCCGTGGCCGACCCCGAGGAGCTGATCTTCGCCGCCGCCGACGATCTGCTCGTCGAGGGTGCGGATCCGTTGCCGGCCTCGATCACCTCACATCGTGACGAGCTCGTGGCGGTGGTGTGCGCCGAGGCGGACCGCCCGGACTGCCGGCTGCACCCGATCGACACGGAGGCCAACGAGATCGGCCCGGCACGCGCCGAGCCCCCGATCCCCCTCGCCGCCCCCGAGATGAGCCTGGCGCGCGTCGAGATCGACGGGCAGGAGACCTGGCGCGCGTCGTCGATGCCGTTGCTGCGCTGCCGCCTCCGCGTCGCCGTGCTCGAGGGCGACGAGTGGCAGATCGAGACCGTGCTGGCGCCGGAGGTCACCAACGACGGGCTCTGCTACGCCGGTCGCGTGCAGGAGGCCTTCTCCGACGCCGACCGGCTCTTCGCCACCTGGGTCGAGAGCCCCGAGCAGCGCTCCGACGGGGACGTCTACTGGCCCCACGTCGAGCGGATCGATCTCACCGACCGCTGAGTGGCCGGCCCCGCCTCGACCTCGGCCCAGGCCAGGTCATCGCGATGGGCGGGCCCGCCCATCGCTCTCGTGTGGTGTCGAGGCACCGGGACTCCGGCCGGCGTCAGGTCCGGTGGGGCACGACGAGCACGGGGCAGGGCGCCTCGTTCACCACCTCATCGGCGACGGAGCGGCTGAAGAGACGCTCGAAGAACCCGGGGCGCTCGGCACCGAGCACGATGACGTCGGCGTCACGCTGAACGGCGAGGTCGACGACGGCCTGGCCCGGAGGGCTCTGCGATGGAACCACCACCGTCGAGACCCCGGCATCGGTCCCGGCGTCGATGACCGAGGCGGTGGCGGCCACGACGGCCCCGGCCTCGGCGACCCCCGCCCGGTAGTCGTCGTCCGCCTCCTCCTCGGTCTGCACGGGGCCCGCGAACCCACCCGCGCCCTCCATCGGGTCCTGCCATGCGGCGATGACCGCCACCACCTCGATGTGAGCATCGCCCCGCAGCAGGCGGGTGGCGGCCCGTGCTGCCTCCAGGGCGGCCTCGGATCCGTCGGTCGCGATGATGACCTTCACCGGGCGCACCTCGCGTCCGCGCCCGGTGCCGGATCGCGTGCGCATCTCGGAGAGGTGGTGGTGGCGTCCATGGGGGGAGGATCCTTCCTGGGTGCTGGTCACCCCTTCCCGGCGTCCCCCCGCCGACACCAGGACCGCAGCTCCAATCCGTCATCGCTCTCAGAGGGCGACGACGCGGAGCTCGGTGTGGGATGCGAGGCGGTCGAAGTCGACATCCGCGTGCAGGAGCGGCAGGTCCTCTCGGATGCAGACCGACGCGATGAGGCAGTCCAACGTCCGGCGGATCGTCACCCCTCGCTGCCGACAGGTGCGGTAGAGGCCGGCGGCCCGACGGTGGTCCTCGAGCGGCTCGAGGGTCAGCACCTCGTGAGGGACGAGGTGAGATTCCACGCGGGCGGCGGCCGCGTCGTCGGAGAGGCCCTGGAGGATCTCGGTCACGACGATGTCGGTCAGGGCGATGGGGCGGTCGTCGTCGAGGGATTCCGCCAGCACGTCGACCTGCCAGGTGGGTGCGTCGCGGAAGAGGTCGATCCAGACGCTGGTGTCGACCACGATCATCTGCTCGAGCGACTCGCGTCGAGGTCGCCGGACCACTCCACCGTGCCGCGGAGGCCGAGGGTGCTCCGTCGGCTCCGACGGCGCACCAGCTCGCGCAGGGCGAGCTCGACGGTCTCGCGCTTGGTGGCGGCGCCGGCCGCCGCCCGAGCCTCGGCCATCAGCTCGTCGTCGATCTCGATGTTGGTCCGCATGGTCGTACCGTACACACGCGAGATCCATCGATGTGTACGACGGTGGAGGTCAACCTCGAACCCCCGAAATTGCGTACATGAGTCGCGCCGGGCGCGACTCATGTACGCAATTCCGTTCAGCCGACGCGACGGTCGACGCCCTCCCAGTAGGGCTCGCGCAGCTCGCGCTTGAGGAGCTTGCCGCTCGGGTTGCGGGGGAGCGTCTCGGCGACGTCGACCGACTTGGGCAGCTTGAACCCGGCGAGGTGCTCGCGGGCGAAGGCGATGAGCTCCGCCTCGGTAGCAGCGGCCCCCTCGGCGAGCACGACGATGGCCTTGACCGCCTCACCCCAGCGCTCGTCGGGCACGCCGATCACGGCGACGTCGGCGACCAGCGGGCTCTTCATGAGCGCGTTCTCGACCTCGGCCGGGTACACGTTCTCGCCGCCGGTGACGATCATGTCCTTCACGCGGTCGTGGAGGAACACGAAGCCCTCGGGGTCGAGGTAGCCGGCGTCGCCGGTCTTGAACCACCCATCACCGGTGACGGCCTGGGCGGTGGCCTCCGGGTTGTTCCAGTAGCCGGCCATGTTCTGTGTCGAGCGGGTCCACAGCTCCCCGACCCGGCCGACGGTCACGTCCTCGCCGGAGTCGGGGTCGATGACGCGGAGCTCGACCCACGGGTAGGGCCGGCCGCACGAGCGCAGCAGGTGGGGGCGACCCTCGGGGTCGTGGTCGACGCCGTCCAGCTGGGTGATGGCGCCGGTGGTCTCGGTGAGCCCGTAGACCTGGATGAACTCGCAGCCGAAGGTCTCGATGCCCTTCACCAGCACATCGTCGGTGATCGGCGAGGCCCCGTAGACCAGGGTCTTGAGGCTGGAGAAGTCGGTCTCGTCGACCCCGGGGGTGATGAGCAGGAACTGGATCACCACCGGCACCATGAACGCGTTGGTGATGCCGAACTCGGGAATGGCCCGGAGGATGGCGGGGGGGTCGATGTCGCGCATCACCACGGTGCGGCAGCCGAAGTAGAGACCGACCATGCCCCAGCCCGCGCCGGCGATGTGGAACATCGGCATCATGGCCAGGTTCACCGAGGTCTCGTCGAAGCGCCACTGGGCGGCCACGCCGGTCACGCACTGGAAGAAGTTGTCGTTGGTGAGCATGACGCCCTTGGGCAGCCCGGTCGTGCCCGACGTGTAGAGCTGGAAGGCGACGTCGCTGCCGCCCACGCCCACGCCGTGGTCGTCGTCGGGCTGGTCGGCCACCCACGACTCATAGGTGATCCACCGCTCGTGGTCGCCGATCGACACCATGGTCTGCACCCGGGTGAGCTGGTCCTCGATCTGCTCGATGTGGCCGACGAAGTCGGGCCCGACGATCAGCACCTCGGACTGCGCGTCATCGATGATCTGGAGCATCTCGGCCGGGGCGAGGCGCCAGTTCACCGCCACGTTGACCGCACCCAGCTTGGCCAGGGCGAAGGTGACCTCGAAGAACTCGAGCCCGTTCTTCTCGATGAAGGCCACGCGGTCGCCGGTGCCCACCCCCGCCGCCTCGAGGGCGTGGGCGACCTGGTTCGAGCGGCGGTCGAGCTCGCCGAAGGTCACCGATCTCCCGCCGGTCTCGAGCGCCACCGCGTCGGGACGCTCGGCGGCGTGGGTGCGGATGATGTCGGCGATGGTCGAGATGCTCTCGGTGCCCATGTCTGTCTGCCTGTCTCCTGGGTGGTGTGATCGAACACCCCAGTGTGGCGCCCGTCACCCGGACGCGCTCGTCGGGGTGGATGGCGGGGTTCAGGGAGTGCGGAGGATGACCCGCTCGAAGAGGTCTGCGGTCTGCGTGGCGAGCCCGTCCCAGACCAGCTCGTCGCGGCGCACGGCGGCCGCGGACCGGGCCGTGGCCAGCACGGCGGGGGTGAGGGCATCGATGGCGGCGGCCACCGATGCGACGGTGTGCCCGGCGGGGATGCCGCCGGCGCCGAGCGCTTCGATCAGGTAGCCCCAGTCGCTGCGGAGGGCGGGGAGGCCGAGCCCGATGGCGTCGGCGGCGGCGCCGGTGGCGAGCATCTCACCGTCGGGATCGAACACCAGGGCCAGCACGTCGCAGGCCGCGAGCCGGGTGGCGTACGCGCTGCGGTTCACCATCTTGTAGGGCCGGGCGACGGCGATGCGGGGGTCGTCGGGAACCACGTCGTCGGCGCCGAGCGACCAGCACACCAGCTGCACGTCGTCGCGGCCGCTCTCGGCCAGGCCGTCGAGCACGACCTGCACCATCTTCTCGGCGCGCGGCGCCCCGACGATGCCGATGCGCAGCGCGGCGGGGGAGAGGCCCAGGCGGCGCTCGGCCTCGGCCCGGTCGGGCAGTCCGGCGCTCTCCCAGAGCCCTCCGAAGTGGCCGTGGGGGATCACCTCGTGGTGGCAGCCGGGGCCGAAGGCGTAGCGGTCGCGCATCTGCCGCTCACCCCAGGCACTGTGGTGGATCGCGGCGGCGGCCGCGGCCGCCCATGCCGCGTAGATCGGGTCGTAGACCTCGGGTCGCTTCTCGTGGGGCGTCAGGTTGTGGGCGGTCCACACGACGGGGACGTCGTGGTCGGCGAGCTCGGCGATGATCGCCCGGTGGGCGTCGAGGTCGTCGAACGCCAGCCACTCAGGCCAGTGGAGGTGAAGCAGGTCGAGGTGGCGGAAGCCGGGGTCGGGCACCGCGTTCCAGCCCACCGGTGACGGCCCGGCCACGACCCGGTCGGCCATCGGACCGTAGAGCGACTCGTGGTAGTGGTGGCCGATCTCGGTCGACGCGGCGCGGATGAGCGGTGTGACCCGGGCCCGGTAGGCGAGCTCGACGGCCGGCTCCAGGTCGATCTGGTGCACCGTGGCGATCTGTGACGTGGCGCTGCGCCACTCGGCCACGCCGTCGACGGTGATCGAGGTGGTGAGGTGCGCGGTGGCGCACTCCCACTCGACGCGCAGAGGCCGGTCGGCCACCTCGGGGATGGCCAGGCTGCACGCGGTGGGGGACTGATCGAAGCGGAGCTGGTCGTCGAGGACGATCGTGCGTCCCTCGACCGAGAGCTGCACGGTGCGCGTGGCGGCAAGGGGCGGGCCAGGGTCGTCGCCGTCGAGGCCCCGGCCCGAGACCGGCAGTCCGTCCCACGTCGCCGTCAGCCGCCCGGGCCCGTGGGTGACCGAGCTCGGCAGGCCTCCTGCGGTGTGGCGGGTGGCCCCGGCGAGGACGAGAGGTGTCCAGGTCGGCAGGTCGCGGTCGATCGGCACCTCCCACGTGCCCGGCTGGTGCAGGGCGGGGAGGTAGTGGCTGCGGGTGATGCCCACGAAGGGCACGACGAGGTCGGCCCCGGCGCTGCGGTGGGCCCACACGCCGGCGGGCCGCGCGTCCTCGAAGGGGATCCAGCGGTCACCGGTGGGGTAGGCCACCGCGACGGGCGCGGCGGCCAGGTCCGCGGGAACACGCTGCAGCGCGCCGGCGGCCCACGCCACCTTGCCCAGCAGGTCGAAGGTCAGCTGCAGGCGGCGGGCCGGGCCCCGGTAGGAGTCCTGCGCCCGGTGCCGGTGGGCCGACGACACGCCGTCGGCGTCGAAGCCGGCCATCACGGTGCGGGCCGCGTCGACGGCCCGGCGCAGCCAGACAGAGGCCTGGTCGCCGGCGTGGCCGTCGGCGAGGGCGAGGGCGGCCAGCTCGAGGGTGAGGGCGGCCGAGAGGTCGCCCACCGAGCGGCCCCAGGCCACCGCCGAGCCGTCGCGGGCCCCGACGGCCAGCACCAGGTCGAGGGCCCGGGTCAGGCCGTCGCCCCACACCGGTCCGAGGCGTGAGGCCAGCGGCTCGCAGAAGAGCCACACGTCCGCGGCGTAGATGTCGTAGCGACCGACCCGGTCGTTGGAGTCGTCGAGCGCCCGGCGGGGGTTCTCCTCCAGCACGGCCCGGGCCCGGTCGACCAGGCGGTCGAGCGTGGTGGTGTCGTCGACCAGGCCGAGAGAGACCCTTCCCAGCTCGCAGCGGGCCAGCACCGCGGCGTAGTTGCGGGGCAGCACCTCGGCGTCGAGGAGCGGAAGCCAGTCGGAGCTGTCGACGGCGAGGGCGAGCTCGGCCCGAGCCGCGTCGTCGAGGCCGGTCAGCAGCCGGTTGTCGGCGAAGGCCCCACCCCGTCGGAGCGTCTCGGCGATCCGGTAGGAGAAGAAGGTGTGGGTTCCGCGCCCATCGACCCCGCCGAGCAGCCGCACCAAGATGGTGTCGAGGCCCTCACCCGCCAGCGCGTCGACGCCGGCATCGCCCAGGTGGGCGAGGGTGAAGCAGACGTCGGCCCGCACATCGGTGCCGACGGCGTGCCCGGCGAAGGCGCGGGGTATCTGCCACCCCGGCAGGTGGTGGCGCTCGACCCGCTCGAGGGTGTCGACCGTGAAGCGGGTGAGCTCGGTGGCCAGCTCGGCGGCGGTGGTCATCCGGGCCACCTCAGCCCACCAGCGCCTGGCTCACGAGCACCTTGAGCTCCGAGCGCAGCGGGTGGGTGCTCGACGGCAGCAGCTGGGTGAGGAACACGGCGGTGACGTCCTCGACCGGGTCGACCCAGAACGCGGTGCTCGCCGCCCCGCCCCACGAGTACTCACCGGCCGAGCCCAGCACCCGGTTCTTGACCGGGTCGAGGGTGACGGCGAAGCCAAGGCCGAAGCCGACCCCGTCGTAGGTGGTCTCGGCGAAGAGGGGACGTCCGAACTGCTCGAGGTCGACACCGCCAGGGAGGTGGTTGGCGGTCATGTAGCGGACGGTGCGATCCGACAGCAGCCGCACCCCGTCGACCTCGCCCCGGCGGCGCAGCAGGTCGGCGAAGCGCAGGTAGTCGGCCGCGGTCGACACCAGGCCGCCGCCGCCGGAGAGGAACGTGGGCCGGCCGTGGGCCACCGGTCCGATCTCGTCGAAGCGGGTGGCCCGCTGGCCCTCACCCGGGACGTAGAGGCCGGCGAGGCGGTGGCGCTGGTCGTCGTCGACGCCGAAGGTCGTGTCGACCATGCCGAGGGGCCCGAGGATCCGCTCGGCGAAGAACTCGGCGAGGCTCTGACCCGAGATGACCTCGATCAGGTGGCCGAGGACGTCGGTGGCCACCGAGTAGTTGAACTCCGACCCCGGCTGGAAGAGCAGCGGGAGCGAGGCCCAGGTCTCGCAGGCCGCGGCCAGGTCGACCCCGGCCGGCTGGCCGAAGTCGTAGCCGTGATCGCGGTACATGGCGTCGACGGGATGCGCCCGGTGGAAGCCGTAGGTGAGCCCCGAGGTGTGGGTGAGCAGGTGCCAGATCCGCAGCGGCTCGGTGGCCGGTTCGGTCTCGAGCGTCGGCCCCGATCCGCTCCGGAACACCTGCACGTCGGCGAAGGCCGGGATCCAGCGCGATACCTGGTCCTTCAGGGCGAAGGCGCCCTCCTCGTAGAGCATCATCGCCGCCACCGAGGTGACCGGCTTGGTCATCGAGTAGATGCGAAAGAGCGTGCCGGTCTCGATCGGGAGGCCGTCCTCGGTGTCGCGCTGACCGGCGTGGGCCACGTGGGTCACCTGGCCGTGGCGAGCCACGGCGAGGAGCCACCCGGCCAGTCGTCCGTCATCGACGTAGCGCGTGAAGTGGCGATCGATGCGGGCGAGGCGGTCGGGATCGAAGCCGACCTCGGCCGGGTCGATCTCGACCTCCAGTGCTGTCATGTCGCTCTCTCCGGTTCGCCTCGGTGGTGGTCGTGACCGTACCGGCGCGGCCGGCCCCGGTCGCGACGAGTCGCGGACGAGCTCACCGGGCGCGCCCGGACGGGCGTCTCAGCCGCCGGCGAGATCGCGTGAGCTCACCGGCGGCTCCGGGTGGGGCGGCTCAGCCGTCGGCGATCTCGACGGTGGCCAGCTCGGGCCCGGCCTCGTCGACCGCGGCCTGGAGACGGTCGGCACCCTCGGGGTCGTCCTTCAGGTGCTGGTCGAAGAACGCCAGCGTCGTCAAGGTGACCACCGCAGACTGTGGCTCACCGAGGCCCTGGACGAAGGGAGGGATGTGCTGGCCGCCGACGAGGGTCACCAGGGCGGCGGTCGAGCTGACGGCGTCGCGCACCGCCAGGGCTCGGTCATAGGGCACGGTGCCGTCGGCGTCGCCGTGCACGATCAGCAGCGGCGGGCCGTCGTCGACGGCGTCACCGCCGTCGGGCCCGAGTTCGGGCACGTAGGCCCCGGCCCACTCGGCCACCGCCCGGATCCGCTCGTCGCGGCAGCACGGGTTGTAGCCGGCGCCGAGGGAGGTGAACCCGCCGAGGGAGTGGCCGCTGATGCCGACGCGCTCGGGGTCGACCATCCCGGCCAGCGGTCCGTCGGTGGTGTCGCTCTGCTCGATGGCCCAGTCGACCAGGTACGCCACATCGGCGGTCTGCTCGGGGATGTCGCTGGGCGACGGCCCGCCCGGCGCGTTGGTGTTGGACAGCGGGTAGCTCGGTGCCACCACGACGTAGCCGGCCGAGGCCCAGACCCGCAGGGTCGCGGCGTAGTTCGGGCCCGCACCGCCGAGGCCGTGAGAGAACACGACCAGCGGCCACGGGCCGGGCTCCGGCGGCGCGTCGGGGGTCTCACCTCCGCCGTCGGCCGCACCGGTGGCCGGGTAGAGCACGAGGGCTGGCAGCGTGCGCTCTGGACGCTCCGGCTCGCCACCCTGGGCGGCCGTGACGCGGCTGGTGTCGACGACGGTCTCGTCGAGCGATCCCACCGCGTAGGTGTTCGGAGCGGCGGTTGGAGGCGCCTCGGGCTCGGTGGTGTCGGGGGCGTCGCCGCCTGTGTCGGTGGCCGGCGCCTCGGTCGTCGATGCCGCCGGGGCGGCGCCGTCGTCGGTGTCGGCGGCGCAGGCCACCGGCACCAGGGCGAGGACGGTGGCCAGGATCAGGGCGAGGGCGCGGCGCGTCGCGACCGGAGCCGCAGGGAGGAGGGAGATCACCGCCGCACACTAGGCGGGGTTCGGCCCTCCTCAGTCCGGACGCGGCCCCGGCGGAGGCGAGCACCCGGCTCCCCGACCCCCGACCCGGGTGCCTCACCGCGGCCCGAAGCCCATCGAACTGGTAGGGGATCTGGGGGCGGGGGCACCCGAGGGTGCGACCAGTTCGGTGGTTCGGGGCAGTGGTCCGGGCGCGGAAGGGGCGGGGACGTGGGACCATCGGTGACAGTTCCGCCCCGACCCAGGAGACGCACCGATGGCCCCGACGACGTGGACCTCGACCGACCCTCGTCCGCTCACCTCGAGCCCGGTGCGGCGATGAGCGACCAGCAGGTCGATGTGGTGGTCATCGGCATGGGCCCCGGGGGCGAGGACGTGGCCGGGAGGCTGGCTGAGGCCGGGCTCTCGGTGGTGGGCATCGACTCGGGCCTCGTCGGAGGTGAGTGCCCCTACTGGGGGTGCATCCCGTCGAAGATGATGATCCGGGCCGCCAACCTGCTGGCCGAGGCTCGCCGCATCCCCGGTGTGGCCGGCGCGTCGGCGGTCACGCCCGACTGGGGTCCGCTCGCGACGCGCATCCGCGACGAGGCCACCGCGGATTGGGACGACGCCGCGGCCGTTCAGCGCTTCGAGGGCAAGGGCGGCCGATTCGTGCGGGGTCGGGGCCGCATCGTGGCCCCGGGTCGGGTCGAGGTCGGCGACGAGGTGTTCGCGGCCGGTCTGGCCATCGTGTTGGCCAGCGGCACCACCCCGTCTGTGCCGCCCATCGACGGGCTGGCCGACACGCCGCACTGGACCAACCACGAGGCCATCGAGGCCACCGAGGTGCCCGCTCGCCTGGTCGTGCTCGGCGCGGGCGCCGTCGGGGCCGAGCTGGCTCAGGTGTTCGCCCGCTTCGGCAGCGACGTCACCGTGGTCGAGGCGGCCGATCGCCTGCTGCCGGCCGAGGAGCCCGAGGCCGGAGACCTGCTCGCCGAGGCCTTCGCGGCCGAGGGGATCATCACGGTCACCGGCGTCGGGGCCGAGCGCGTGAGCCACGACGACGACGGGTTCGTGGTGACCCTGGCCGACGGCACCGAGGTGCGCGCCGACCGCCTGCTGGTGGCCACCGGTCGCCGGGCCGACCCCTCAGCCGTCGGCGCCGAGGTGGTGGGCGTGGCGGCCGACAGCCGGTCGGTGCCCGTCGACGAGCACCTGCGGGTGGCCGACGGTGTGTGGGCCGTGGGTGACATCACCGGCAAGGGCCCCTTCACGCACGTGGCGATGTACCAGTCAGCCATCGCCGTGGCCGACATCCTCGGCGAACCTCACGCCCCGGCCGACTACAAGGCCCTGCCCCGGGTGACCTTCACCGACCCCGAGATCGGCTCGGTCGGGCGGTCCGAGGCCGACGCCCGCGACGCAGGGCTCACCGTCGCCGTCGGGTCGACCCCGGTGCCCTCCACGGCGCGGGGCTGGATCCACGGGCCCGGCAACGACGGCTTCATCAAGCTGGTGGCCGATGCCGATAGGGGCGTGCTGGTGGGGGCCACGTCGGCCGGCCCGGTGGGTGGTGAGGTCCTGGGCCTCCTGGTCCTGGCGGTGCACGCCGAGGTGCCCCTCGCCACCCTGCGCACGATGATCTACGCCTACCCCACCTTCCACCGCGGCGTGGAGGACGCCCTGCGCGACCTCGAGGCCTGATCGCCTCAGTCGCCGCGAGGTGTGGCGCGCATCGGTGGGTCAGCCGCCACCCCGCGCCCGGCTCGGGCTTCGTCGATCGGCCCGGGGCCGGGCCCTCGCGCCCATGTCCGATCCGTCCAAGACGGGCCGCACGGGGCGTGCGTAGGTTGGCCGCCATGGCACCCCGCATCGATCTCATCGGCGTCGTGGTCGACGACATGGCCCGCAGCCTCGCCTTCTACCGACGCCTCGGTCTGGAGGTCCCCGCCGAGGCCGACAGTGAGCCTCACGTCGAAGTGACCCTGCCCGGCGGCCTCCGGTTGGCGTTCGACACCGTGGCGACGGTCCTCTCCTTCGACCCCGGCTGGACCCCGCCGTCGGGCGGACAGCGTCTGGGCCTGGCCTTCGCCTGCGACGGTCCCGACGAGGTCGACGCGACCTACGGCGCGCTCCTCAAGGCCGGCCACGAGGGCCACCTCCCGCCGTGGGACGCCCCCTGGGGCCAGCGCTACGCCACCGTGCACGACCCCGACGGCAACGCGGTCGACCTCTTCGCCCCCCTGGCGACCACCGGCTGAGCGTCAGCCCACGAGGATGCCGAGCGACGTGCCGGTCAGCGCCCGCACGTCGCGCGCGAGGTGGGCCTGGTCGGCGTAGCCGGCCCGCGCCGCAGTCTCCGCGAAGGGCACGCCCGCCCGGGCCAGGGCGAGGGCCCGGTCCATCCGCAGCACGCGAGCGAGCACCTTGGGGCCGTAGCCGAAGGCGGCGAGCGAGCGCCGGTGCAGCTGGCGCTCGCTGAGGCCGACCTCGGCCGCCACCGCGGCGATGGGCTGACCGCCGCGCACTCGCGTGACGATGGCACCGACGATCGGCGGGCGCGGGCCCGCGGCGCGGAGGCACTCAGCGCTGGCGGCCTCGAGCGCCGACCCGGGGTCCGCCGCCCCGGCGATCCGGTCCGCGAGACGTTGAGCCTCGCTCCGGCTCCAGACCTCGTCGAGGCGCACCCGCAGGTCGCGCAGCTCCGAGGCGGGCAGCCCGAGGATGCCCGGCAGCGTGCCGGGGGCGAAGCGCAGACCCGTCAGGGCGGTGCCGGCGGTGAGGGACGAGACGTGGGCCTGGGAGTCGGGGCCGGCGATCAGGATGTGGTCACCGACCCAGATCAGGTCCATGGCGCCGTCGGGGACGATCCGCTGGCCACCGGCCGCCATGCCGGTCCACAGCACGCCGCCGACCACGGACGATGGCCGTTCCCGGTACACGGCCCCAGCATCGCGCCGCCGGCGGGTCGGTCGCCGCCAGGTTCGGGACCCTGGCTTCGACCGAGGCGTGATCGGCCTCCTCAGCGTTTGGCCACGACCGACACAGCGAGTTCGAAGACGGCCGGCTCGTGGCCGACGTCGAGGTGCGCCGGGCGGCGCCGTGTGCGGGTGCCGCAGTGTCGCGACGACACGGGCAGGAACGGTGGCGTCGGCCCCGAACTGTGGGGGGTGCCCCGCCTCGGCGTGGCCCGTCCCCCACCGAGGAGCTCTCGTTGACCGCTGCCCCGCTGACCCCCCGCTCGACGGGGAATGGACCCCGCCGGCGCCCCTGGCGGTCGATCGCCCTGACCGGTGCGCTGCTGGCCGCCCCGTTCGCGGTGCTCGGCGCCCCGGCTCCGAGCAGCGGCGCCCCGGCCGCCCCCACGGCCTCGGTGGCCGACGGCCTGGCCGTCCAGCTGCGCACCGCCCCCGCCGACGTCGCGCTCCCCGTGTTCGTCCACGGCACCGACATCGCCGCCGCCCGCGGTGCGGTCACTTCCACGGGCATGCGGCTCATCACCACCTGGGACAAGGTCGGCGTGGCCGTCGCCGCCGCCACCCCCGCCCAGGTCGACGCGGCTCGCACCCACCCCGGTGTCACCTACCTCGAGGGCGACCAGCCCATCGACTTCCAGCTCGCCACCTCGAACGACGCGACCCGCGGTGACGAGGCCCGCGCCGGGGGCGTTCCGGCCCAGCCCGCCACGCCGCTCGACGGTGGAGGCGTCAGCGTCGCCGTCATCGACTCCGGCGTCGACGGCACCCACCCGTTCTTCCGGGGCCCCGACGGGCGCAGCGCGGTGGTGCGCAACTTAAAGGGCGTCTGCGTCCTCGGCACGCTCACGCCGGTGCCCAGCGACCTGTGCTTCGCCGACCTCACGGCGGTGAACGACACCGACACCCTGTCGGTCGGCGGTCACGGCACCCACGTGGCCGGCATCGTCGCCGGGCGCCCGGTCCGCACCACCGGTGCCGGCGCCCACGACCTGAACGGCGCCGCCCCCGGCGCGTCGATCGTGTCGCTCTCGGTCGGTGCGGCCATCTCCATCCTCGGGGCCGACACCGCCCTCAACTGGGTCCTCGAGAATCATGAGGCCCCGTGCGGGGCGGGCGTGAGCGCCACCGTGTGCCCGCCGATCAAGGTCACCAACAACTCCTACGGACCGGCCGGCGGCGGGGAGTTCGACCCCGAGAGCGCCACGGTGAAGATCCAGCGGGCCCTTGCCGCCGAGGGCGTGGTCACCGTGTGGGCCGCCGGCAACGACGGGGGCGACGGCTCCGGCGCCGATCAGGGCACCAACCCCCCGGGCCAGGACCCGACCCCAGGCGTTCTGATGGTCGCCTCCTACGACGACGACGGCACCGGCACCCGAGACGGTGTGGTGTCCGACTTCAGCTCCCGCGGTGCCGACGGCGAGCTTCGCACCTACCCCGACGTCTCGGCGCCGGGCACCGACATCGAGTCGTCGTGCCGCCCTTACCTGGTGATCTGCGGCACCGGTCTCCAGCCGGTGAACGGCCCGGGACTGCTCGACGTGGGTACCTTCAACACCATCTCGGGCACCTCCATGGCGGCCCCCCACGTGGCCGGCATCGTGGCCCAGCTGTTCCAAGCCGATCCGACCACCAGCGCCGCGGAGGTCGAAGCCGCCATCAACGGCGGCGCCCACAAGTTCACCGACGGGGCCCCGTACTCCGGCACCGATGACGCCGGCAGCACGTCGTTCGACAAGGGCCACGGGTTGATCGACGTGGTCGCCGCCGTGGCCCGCCTCGGCGGCTGACGATCGCGGGTCGACCAGCGCCCGGAGGGGCGGCGGGTCGACCCCTACACCGGTGGGGCCCGTGGCTTCGGCTGCGGGCCTGTCCCGTGCCCGGGGTAACCGTCGGGCCGCCTCGCCGCCGTCCGCCCCTCGGACCGTCAGGAACCGAGGGCGGCCTCGATGTCACCCTTCAGCTTCTCGGGCTTGGTGGTGGAGGCGTAGCGCTTGATCGGCTCGCCGTCCCGCCCGATCAGGAACTTGGTGAAGTTCCACTTGATCTTGCTGCTCAGCACGCCGCCCTTCTGGGAGCGGAGCCACTGGTAGAGGGGATGGGCGGCGTCGCCGTTGACGTCGATCTTGGAGAACATCGGGAACGACACTCCGTAGTTGACCTGGCAGAACTCCTGGATCTCGCCCTCGTCACCCGGCTCCTGGTTGCGAAACTGGTCACATGGGAACCCGAGGACGACGAGGCCCTGCTCGGCGTAGGTCTCGTACAGCTCTTCGAGGCCCTCGTACTGCGGGGTGAAGCCGCACTTCGAAGCGGTGTTGACCACCAGCACGGCCTGGCCGCGGTACTCCGAGAGGTCGGTCTCCTCGCCGTCGATGGTGCGGGCCGAGAAGTCGTACAGCTTGGTCATGGGGGTCCACCTTCGTCCGTGACCGCGGGTATCGGCGCGGTCGGCCGGTCACCTCGTTCGCCGCCGATCCTCCCATGGATGGGAAGCCGCGGTCTCGAGGGGTGGGGCCCATGCCGGCGCAGGTGGTGTGACGCGGCGCCGATCGGCGTCATGAAGGGAGGACGGTGCCAGCGCGGCGCCGCACACCACGTTCCGGAGGTCATCCTCATGACGAGGTCCACGAGCATTGCTGGCGCCTTGGTCGCGCCCGACGCTGACGACCTCCTCAATACGATCGGGCGGCTCCGTGCGAGCCTCTTCGGTCGCTGACGCCGCGGCCCTGAGCGGCACCGGCAGCCTCGCCTTCACCGTGGTCGGAGCACCGCGTCCGCGTCGGGGGCCGAGACCTGCCATCGTGGCAGCCGTGGCGGACCGAGCCGGCGTGGAGGATCTGTTCGTCGCCGCACGCGCCGGCAGCCCGGAGGCCTGGGCCGATCTGTACTGCGTGGTGCGGCCGCAGCTCTTCCGCTTCGCCCGGGTGCGCCTGGCCACCGACGAGCAGGCCGAGGAGGCGGTCAGCGAGACCGTGGCCCGGGCCATCGCCGGTCAGCACCGCTACCGGCCGGGCTCGGGCGCCACGGCGTGGATGGTCGGCATCTGTCGCAACGTCGTCTATGAGACCTACCGCGTCGGGGGGCGGGTGCAGGTGACGGACCCCGATGTCCTGGCCCGCACCGACGGACCGTCGTCTGACGCCGGCCCGGCCGAACGGGTGCTGGCCGATGCGGAGGGCAAGGGCCTACTCGCCGCGTTTGCCCGGCTCAGTCCCGAGGACCAGGAGGTCCTGACCTTGCGCGTCGTGGCCGGTCTCGACACCCCCGAGGTCGCCGCCGCCCTGGGCAAGCGGCCCGGAGCGGTGCGCATGGCCCAGTCCCGAGCGCTGGGGCGCCTCCGCCTCCTCGTCGAGGAGGACCCATGATGGTCGGGAGGAGGCGACGATGAGCGACCACGACGACGATCGCCTGCTCGACGAGCTGGGCCGAGCCCTGACCCCGCCGGTGCCGCCGGTCGACCCGGCGCGAGTCGCTCGCATCACCGAGCTCGCGTCCGACGTTCCCGCTCCGGCGGCTGCGGGTCCTTCGCGCCGGTCGGTGCTGTGGATGGGCGCGGCGGCGGCCGGGGGCCTCGCCGCCGGGGTCACCGGTGCCGTGCTGCTCACCGACGACGACGCACCGGCCGGTCCGCCCACCGAGGAGGTGGCCTCGATCACCGCCTCCGACGGGGTCGAGGCCCGGGCCGAGCTCATCGATCACACCTGGGGCCTCGAGGTCCTGCTCGACGTGTCGGGCCTGGTCCCGCGCACGCCCTACGCCATGACCTTCGTCGACCGCACCGGCGGTCGGGCCACCGCCGGCGGGTTCGTCGGGACCGACGGGCTGATGCGCTGTCGCAACAACGGCGCCGTGCTGCGGGCCGACGTCGCCCGCTTCGAGGTTGCCGACCCCGACGGCGCCGTGGTCGTGACCGGCGAGCTGGCCTGAACCCCATCGGTGGGACGGAAGGGTGACCACAGTGCGTCGCGGCGTCGCCCTGGGCGCGACAGAGCGGCGCATGGACGAGGCGGCGAGGCGACCGACGCCATCGTCGACCAGATGAGCCCGGGGCGGGCACCTCAGTCGACGACGGCCATCTCGATCGAGTCGGCCGGCGCCACGCCGCCGTGCTCGTCGAGCGTCCCCGACCGGACCACCATCAGCAGGACCGTGGTGGCGAGAGCGGTGCTGGCCAGCACCACGACGGCCATAGCGATGCTGTCGTTGCCCAGCAGCCCGACGAAGGGGGCGGCGATGGCGCCGATGCCGAAGCGCACCGCCCCCAACAGGGCGGCGGCGGTGCCGGCGACCTCACCGTGGCGGGACAGGGCCAGCGCGGGGGCGTTGGGCATCGCCAGCCCGGCGCAGGCCAACACGACCCACAGCGGCACGAGGATGCCGACCAGGCCGCCGAGGTCGGCAACGGCCATGGCGAGGAGCACCACGCTGGCCGCCGTGCCCGCGACCAGGGCGCCTAGGAGGATCTGCTGCGGCTCCCACCGGCGCAGCAACCGGGCGCTCAGCTGGGTGCCACCGATGAGGCCGACCGAACCGAGCCCGAACACGATGCCGAAGGCCTGCTCGCTCAAGCCGTACTGCTCCTGGAGCACGAACGACGACCCCGACACGTAGGCGAACAGCGCCGCCATCGACAACCCGGTGACCAGCACCAGGCCCACGAAGGTGGAGTCGCGCCCGAGGGCCCGGAAGGTCCGCACCGTGCCCCCGAGGCCGCCGTGCCGTCGACGTTCGGCCGGCAGGGTCTCGGGCAGGGAGGTCACGGCGACGGCGAGGAGGGCGGCGCCCATCAGGGCGAGCACGCCGAACACGCCCCGCCACGAGGCGAAGCGCAGCACGGCGCCGCCGAGCGACGGCGCCAGGATCGGGCCCACGCCGAGGACCAACATGAGACGGGAGAGAAGGTGGGCCGCGGCGCGCCCGTCGAAGAGGTCGCGCACCACGGCGAGGGTGACCACCGAGGCCGCCGCGGCCCCGGCGCCCTGGGCCACCCGCAGGCCGCCCAGTACGGCCACGTTGGGCGCCACCAGGCACAGCACCGACGCCACGACGTGGAGCGCGGTGCCGGCGATCAGGGGCCGGCGGCGGCCGAAGGCGTCCGACAGCGGGCCGACGAACAGCTGGCCGACGGCGAGGCCCAACAGGGTGCCCGTCAGGGTCAGCTGCACGGCGGAGGACGAGGTGCGAAGGTCGGCCTCGATGGCCGGCAGACCCGGCAGGTACATGTCGATGGTCAAGGGGCCGAGGGCGATCAGTGACCCCAGGACCAGGATCAGCTTCAGCCCGGGACCCTCGACGGGGCGCGCGGACCCCTCAAACGGCTCCACCGGATCTGCCTGGCTGTAGGGGGTGGGGACCGTGGACGCCATGACCCAGAGCAGGTTACGGACCGAGTGCGCCGACGCCTCGGGTGGTTCTTCCGGCGAAGCTCGGACCTGGGTCCGCGGCAGCTGACGAAGCGCTCAGGGGTCGTCGCGCTCGTCGCAGCGGGCGTCGAAGACGATGGGCACCGGGTCGGCCGAGGTCGGGGCCCCGTCGACGTCGACGGGCTGGGCCCGGCCGCGGGCCTGGATCCGCGCCCCGCGCACACGGGCCGAGGTGATCTCGCCGGGAGCGTCGCCGCTCTCGCCCCGTCGGGCCCAGGCCTCGTCGCCGAACGCGGTGACGGGGCGCTCGCCCTCGGTGGTGGTGATGCCGCTCGAGCGCGGCACGCCGGTCTCACCGTCGGCCTCCACGCCGACGACGGCCTGGAGGACCTCGCCGTCGTCGGTCCGGCCGAGGACGAACACGGTGGTGCCGTCGATCCCGCAGCCGTCGACGGTGAAGGTGGTCGACTCGCCGTCGACGGTCACCCGCGCCGTGCGGTCTTCGAACGCGGGCTCCCGGGCGCAGCCGGCGAGCCCGGCGACCAGCAGGAGGGCCGCCGGGGCGGCGACGAGCGGGCGCATCATCGCAGCGTACGGACGCGTGGGCGCTCGGCCTGCAGCGTGGTGCGGCGCACACCATGCTGGTCGGGTGGACGAGGACATCGACACCCTGACCGTCGACGAGCTGCGGGATGAGGTGCGGCGGCTGCGGACCGCGATCCGCACCCATCGCGACAGCACCGGACACGACCTCTGCTGGCACCACCCCGACCTGTGGGCCTTGTTGCCCGAGCAAGGAGAGGGCATCCCTGAGGTGCCCGAGTGGCCTCAGTTCCTGCGCGGGTGCATCCAGTACCGCACCAGCCTCGACGAGCAGCTGGTCGACGCGCCCCGCGTGAGCCGCGAGCTGCCCTGAGCGCCGGCCGGATGCAACCTCAGCCGGCGAGAGCGCGGATCTCCGCCGCCACCACGTCGGGGGCCTCGAGCAGGGGCCAGTGCCCGACGTCGGGCAGGCGCACGATGCGCGGCGTGCCCCCGAGCACGGGCTCGACCCCGTCGATCATGTGGGCGCCCGACACCGGGTCGAGCTCGCCCCACACGAACGTGGTGGGCAGGTCGCTGGTGCCCAGCGCGGCGCGCCAGCGCTCGGCGTGCTCGCGCCGATCGGCGATGTAGTGCAGCAGCTCACCCATGAGCGCCACCCCGCCTCCGTCGTCCATCGAGCGGTAGATCTCCCGCACCTCGTCGTCGACCATCTCCACCCGGGTCCCCCACGTGGCGCGGATGGCGTCGAGGAACGTCTCCTCGGTCACCGCGGCGGCGACCTCGGCGCCGTGGTCCGGGTCGAGCAGCATCTGCTGGCCGAACGTCGGGCGGTGCAGGTCAGGGTCGAGGCCGCCGTTCATCCACACCACGCCACCGACGGCGACGCCCAGGTCGCGCTCGGCCCGGCGGGCCAGCAGCTCCTGGGTCACCGACACGCTGTAGTCGTGGGCCACCAGAAGGGTGGAGGTCACGGCTCGGGCTGCCCACATGGCCTCGACCGCGTCCGCCGCGGCGTCGATCGACAGCGGGAGGCCGGGCCGCTTCTCCGACGCGCCGAAGCCCGGCATGTCGATCGCCAGCACGCGCCAGTCGCCGCCCAGGAGGTGGGCCACGGGAGCGATGTCGAGCGACGCTGAGGGGTAACCGTGCAGGAACGTCAGCGGCGTCGCGTCGGGTGCGCCCCGGTCGTAGGTGGCGACCGCCAGGCCGCCGCTCTCGATGTGCTCGGCGCCGGCCCGCCACTCCTCCCAGCCCATGACGGCCACCTCAGCGTCGCCGGTCGTCGAGGTCAGCGGTCGGATCCGGTCGGGTGAGGGTGGTGGTGGCATCCATCCCGTCTCCCTACCAGCCCCGGCCCGGCGCCCGCCACGACGGTTCCGGCGCTAGCCGTGCTCCAGGTGTCGACGGATGCCGCCAAGTGCCGTCTGATCGGGGCCGATGTCCGGACGACGTCACCGGTGGCCTCGTTCGGAACGCCCGTGGCTAAGCCTGGCACTCATGGGGGGCGCGCCGTTTCAGGAGTCCGTGGGCCACGCTCGAGCGGCCGCCGCCAGGGCGTCGATGAGGGCGCGCGTCGGCGCCGAGAGGCCGTCGGGTCCAGGTCGAGGGGCGCGAGGGGAGCGGCCCCGGACCCGGGGCGGGAGCTCGACCTGCACGCCACCGCCGGAGGGCAGGTTCACCGGGTTCTCCGGGTGCAGGCCCCGCAGGCCCTCGGGCATGTCGTCGAGGTCGGTGACGACCTCGTAGCCGGGCAGGGCGGAGCGGAGGTGGCCGGCGACGTGGTCGGCCAGCGCCCGGTTCGAGCCGCCGGCCAGCAGCGTCGTCCACCGGCCCCGCCGGCCGTAGCCGTGCACCGTGACCACGACCTCCACGTGGGCCACGAAGCGGGCGAGCGCCTCGGAGCCGGCGGGCCGGAACCGGGTCGACGGCACGTGGACGTCGAGGCCCCTCGGGTGCAGGACGCCGTAGTACGAGGCGCCCGCCGCACCGGCCGCCCGCGACGCGACCACGTCGGTGACGGCTTCGAGCGCGCCGCCGTGGAAGGCCATGAACCCGAAGCGGGACCGCACCTCGAGCACTTCGGTGACCCCGGGGGTGGCGAGGAGGCGGGCGAAGGGGTCATCGGAGCCGCTGCGGCGGGCATCGGCTCCCATCGGCGCAGCCTTCCACGGCGCCCGCGCCGATCGAGCCTCGGAGTGGTGCGCGTCTGGTTACCCAGGCGTGTCCAGACGCGCGCCAGTTCGAGGTCGCCACGCGGCCGCTGCCGCCCTGCGGGCCGCCGTGAGACACTGGCCGTGGGACACTGTGCACCCGACCGGGACAGCGAAGGCGGAAGGGGATCAGTGGGACGCAGGGGACGAGGGTTGGTGGTCGCGCTGCTCGCCGGGGCGCTGGCCACGTGTGGCGGAGGTGACGGCGGCGACGACGACGAGGGCGCCGGCGAGCCCCCCGACATCGCCGGACGGCGGCGAGGCCGAGCGCATGGCGTACGTCTTCACCTTCTTCCGGGGCGGGGGCGGGCAGGGGGTGCACCTGGCGGTGAGCACCGACGGCCTCGAGTTCCGCGAGGTCAACGAGGGCGAGCCGATCCTCACCTCCGAGCTGGGCGAGGGCCTCACCCGCGACCCGTCGATCCTGCTCGGCCCCGAGGGGCGCTGGCACATGGTCTGGACCAGCGGCGACCTCCAGTCGATCGGTCTGTCGAGCTCCGACGACCTGCTGAGCTGGGACGAGCCCCGCGCCGTCGCGGTCATGGAGCACGAGCCCACCGCTATCAACAGCTGGGCCCCCGAGCTGCACTGGGACGCCACCGCCGAGCGCTACTCGGTGGTCTGGGCCTCGACCGTGCGCCGCGTGCACCCGAGTGGCACCAGTGAGCCGGCGCCCGACGGTGAGGCCTTCGAGCACCGCCTGTACGTGAGCCACAGCACCGATCTGCAGGACTGGACCGAGGGCGAGCTGTACTGGGACGGTGCCATCAACGCCATCGATGCGGCGGTGGTGCGCGACGAGGACACCGAGGACCACGTGCTCGTCTACAAGGACGAGCGCCTGGTGCCCGAGGTGCGCAAGCGGGTCGCGGTCGCCACCGCTTCGGGCTTCGACGGACCGTGGGACGAAGGCGCCGTGGTCGAGGAGCTGGGCTCGTGGGTCGAGGGGCCCTCGCTGGTGCGCGACCTCGACGACGAGGGGTGGCTGCTCTACGCCGACCGGTACTACGGCGAGACCTACGCCGCCGCCAGCTCACCCGACCTCGAGACCTGGACCGACCGTGCTGCGGAGGTCACCATGCCGCCCGGTGCCCGCCACGGCACCGTGCTCCGCGTGCCCTACGAGCGGATCGAGGGCCTGCTCGACTCCGCCGTCCCGGTGCCCGACCCCGACACCACCTCGACCACGGCCGCGACACCGATCCCCGATGGACCACGGCGGCCGGTCGATCCCTCCACCTACGGCGACGAGCGCCCGACGACGGGCGTCGGTGGCGTCCTCTTCGACCTGCTGACCGCCCAGGGCGTGGAGCCCAACCGGGCCGTGTGCGCGGCCGAGGTGCTCCTCACCCGTACCACCGAAGCCGAGCTCCTCGCCGCCGGCCTCGTCGAGCTCACCGACGAGGCCGTGGCCCCCGTCATCGCCGCCGCCCTCGACTGCGGCATCGCCCAGGACCAGGTCGATGCCACCCTCCAGGCCGCCCGCGGCGGCTGACCGCCGTCGTCCCCATCCCGGTGAACCGGTAGGTACATCGGGCGCCCCGACCCCCAGATCCGGTACCAGTTCGCACCGCCCGGTGAACTGGTACGGGAACCGGGTGTCCCCGCCCCCAGATCCTCTACCAGTTCGCGAGGTGCGGGCAGCAGGTCGGGACGGCGCAGAGCGGTCAGGCGGCCCCGGCGGTGGGCTGGGCCTCGTGGCGCTCGGCGTGGCGGGCGTAGGCCCAACCGGGTCCGCGGAACACGAAGCCGAGGCGATCGGCCCAGGTGTCCGCACCGGCGACGTCGCGGAGGATGTCGGCCTGCTCGTGGGTGGCGATGCGCAACGGGTTGTAGGAGTCGACGTTCTTGGTGAGCCCGTAGCGCACCGGCTCCTCCTCGCGGGCGAAGGTGCCGAAGAGGCGGTCCCACAGGATCAGGATGCTGCCGTGGTTGCGGTCGAGGTACTGGCTGTTGCTCCCGTGGTGCACCCGGTGGTGCGACGCGGTGTTGAGGATCTCCTCGACGGGACCCAGCTTCCCGATCGCGTCGGTGTGGACCCAGAACTGGTAGAGCAGGTTGACGCCCCGCGCCGTCTCGATCACGTCGGGGCGGAAGCCGACCAGCGAGAGGGCCCCGTAAGGCAGGAACATGGCGAAGGCGTCGGCCACGGGCTGGCGCAGGGCGGTCGAGAGGTTGTAGCGCTCGCTCGAGTGGTGCACGACGTGCACGGCCCAGAGCCAGCGACTCTCGTGCATGAAGCGGTGGTTCCAGTAGTAGATGAAGTCCCAGGCCAAGATGGCCCCGCCGACGGCCAGGGCCCCGGTGCCGAGGTCGCGTCCGCCCCGTCGCTTCGTCCAGAGCCGTTTGGCCGCAGTGCGCGCCGCCCAGGTGGTGGAACCCGCGGTGATGCCCGCGGCCACCGCGGTGACCGCGGTGGACGACACGACGCGACGGGCGAGCCGGGCGGCCCGCCGCCGACGGTCGCGGCCGGGCGCGGCGGCGACCTCGGGCTCCGACGGGCCGGGCGCGGAGGGGTCGGGCCCGACTCCGGCGGGGACGACCCCGGCGTCGGGAAGGGGTCCGTCGGCCCGGCGGATCAGCACGTCGGCGAGGGTGGTCGCGGCGGCGGCCCCGACGGCGGTGGCGACGAGCGCAGGGCCGAGGCGGCCCCGGCCCGGGGTCACGGGACGGAGCACCTTGCTGAGCGCCATGGGCACCAGCAGGCTGCCCAGCCCCATCGAGAGGCTGGCGAGGGTGTCGCGCCGCTCGTAGTCCGACGGTGCGGGCGCGCCCACGGCCTCGGCCCGGCGCTTCAGGTAGATGTGCTCGGCGCCCATGCTCCCGAAGTAGAACGGGACGGCGGCCACGGTGAGGTCCACAGAGGGCCCTTTCGCTCGTCGGCCGCCATCTTGCCCGCGACCGACCCCGTGATTCCCCTCGACCCCCTGCGGAGGACATCCCCCATGGACCTGAGCGACACCCTCACCGAGATCTACGGCCGCATCCCGCCGCTGGTCACCGCCGCGGTCGACGGCCTCGACGCCGAGCAGCTGGCGACGCCCCCGGCGCCGGGCGCGAACACCGTCGGGTGGCTCGTCTGGCACCTGACGCGGGTCCAGGACCACCACGTCGCCGAGCTGTTGGATCAGGGCCAGGTGTGGGTCACGAGCGACTGGGCGTCGCGCTTCGGACGCGACCCCGACCCCACCGACACCGGCTACGGGCACTCGCCGGCCGAGGTGGCCGGGGTGCGGGCCGAGGGGCCCGAGGTGCTCATCGCCTACCACGACGCGGTGGCGTCGCGGACGATCGCGTTCTTGCGCGGCCTCGGGCCCGACGACCTCGATCGCGTCGTCGACGAGGCGTGGGACCCGCCCGTCACGCTCGGGGTGCGCCTCGTGAGCGTGGCCGACGACGACCTCCAGCACGCCGGCCAGGCCGCCTACGCCCGGGGCCTGCTCACCTGATCCACGATCGGTCGGTGGTCTCGCTCGACGATGCCGTCGATGCCGGCTCGCCCGGCTCGACGCCAGGGACGGATCCTCGCGAGCCCGGGAGCTGACGACCGTCACCCCGGCTACCGGCGGCCGGGCCCGATCTGATACGCATGCTCCGCTAACGAACTCGGGCGGTCCGGTCTCCGGCTCCCCCTGTCCCCTCGCCAGGTGGCCGATGAACGTTCCTGTCACGACCGCCCGCTCGGGAGGGCACTCGACGAGCGGCGGCTCGACCGGACGTCGGGCCTCAACGCCGGCGCTGGCCGTCGGGGCCCTCGGCATCGTCTTCGGCGACATCGGCACCAGCCCGCTGTATGCCCTGCGCGAGACCTTCGACGGAGAGGGCCACGAGCTGGCCGTCTCGACGACCAACGTCTACGGGGCCCTCTCGCTCATCTTGTGGTCGTTGATCGTCGTCATCACCATCAAGTACCTGGCGTTCGTGATGCGCGCCGACAACGGGGGGGAGGGCGGCATCCTGGCCCTCACCGCCCTGCTGCGCGGCGACGACGACCCCCGGCGAGGACGGCGGTGGGTCCTCCTGCTCATCGGGCTCTTCGGCACCGCGCTGCTCTACGGCGACGCCGCGATCACCCCGGCCATCTCGGTGCTGTCCGCGGTCGAGGGCGCGGAGGTCGCCGCCCCCGGCTTGGAGACC
The DNA here is from genome assembly GCF_035575815.1 of Iamia sp. Lineage (NCBI taxonomy): Bacteria > Bacillati > Actinomycetota > Acidimicrobiia > Acidimicrobiales > Iamiaceae > Iamia > Iamia sp. The sequence goes on along the minus strand of NZ_DATLXO010000087.1, from coordinate 150 downwards.
TTCATTGTCCCCATCGCGGTGGTCATCCTGATCGGCATCTTCGCGTTCCAACGTCGGGGCACCGCCGCCATCGGCCGGGTGTTCGGTCCGGTGATGACGGTCTGGTTCCTCACCCTCACGGTGCTCGGCCTCACCCAGATCGCCCGGAAC
>NZ_DATLXO010000086.1:0-56105 GCF_035575815.1 Iamia sp. | reverse complement strand
CTGATCGTCGCGGTCGCGGCGCTGGCCACCTCCGACAGCGGCGGGGATGACGACCTGGCCGACGGTGGGCCGCCGTCCACCTCGGTCACCAACGAGCCCCTCGCCCCCGACTCGACCCACCCTTTCGAGGCTCCCTCCCTGCCGTCGATCCCCGGTCTCGACCCCGGCGCACCGGGCGGTGACCCCCAGGACCAGGCCCGACCCCTCGACGAGGTGCTCCCCGAGCTCATCGACTTCGTGGAGCGGACCCGGGGTCACCGGTTCCGCACCGAACCCGTGGTGGAGGCCCTGGCCGATGCCGAGTTCGAGGCGCGCCTGGCCGAGGCCCAGGCCGGCGAGGAGGATGCGCTGCGCATCGAGGGGGTCGTCGACCAGGCCCTGGGGCTGATCCCGCCGGGCACCGACCTGGCCGAGGTCGCCGGCGCGGCGGCGGCGGCGGTGCTGGGCTTCTACCTCCCCGAGACCGGTGAGCTGCTGGTGCGGGGCGATGCGGTCACGCCGTTCGTGCAGACCGTGATCGTCCACGAGCTCACCCACGCCCTCGACGACCAGTACGTCGATCTCGGCCGCCTCGACGCCCTCTCCGAGCAGCCCGACGAGGAGGCGTTCGGCTTCCTCGCCCTGGTCGAGGGCACGGCCCGGTGGGTCGAGACCTCGTTCCGGATGCAGCTGACCGCCGAGGAGCAGGCCGCGGTCGATCTCGAGGAGCTCCAGTTCGGCCTCGACTCGGTCATGGACACCCTCGCCGTGCCCCCGGCCTACATCGTCGCCGCCCAGATCCCCTACGTCGCCGGGCTCGCGCTGGTCTCCGACATCGTCGCCGAGGACGGGTGGCGGTCGATCGACGCCGCCTACCGGGCCCCCCCGACCACCAGCGAGCAGGTCCTCGATCCCGACCTCTACGAGGCCGCCGAACCGGCCGTCGCCGTCAACGCGCCCGAGGCCGACGGCGCGGTCGTCGCCGAGGGAGCGATCGGGGCGGTCGACCTGCGCCTGCTGGAGGTGGCGACCGATCCCACGGGCGCCCTCGTGGGCGGAGGCCAGGTGGAACCCCTCGACGGCTTCGGCGGCGGCCGCTTCGTGAGCTGGGAGGACGGCGAGGAGGCCTGCATCCGCTTTCGGGTCGTCGGCGACGACGCCGCCGGTACCGCGGCCATCGGTGAGGTGCTCGACACGTGGTCGGCCAGCGAGGCCGGCTCCGGGGCCCAGGTCGACGGCGGGACGGCCACCGAGGCCTTCACCGTCACCCGCTGCGCCTGACCGGCCGGTCCGGACCACGGCGCGGCCAGAACGGCGGGAGTGGTGGACGGGGAGCGTCGCTTCTGGGGCCCCGTTCTGCGTGGGGCGTGGATCTGGCCCCCAGAACGGGGCGGGGCCGCTTCTGGGGGCCACGTTCTGCGTGGGGCGTGGATCTGGCCCCCAGAACGGGAGTCTCGAGCGCCGCGATCGGCTCGGACCGGGCCTGCCTAGGGTGCCGCCATGGAGAACGCCCCGACCTCCGCCCGGCCCTCGACCGCACCGCGGGGCGACCCCTTGGCGGCCTTCCGCCTCGACGGTCGCCTCGCCGTGGTCACCGGCGCCTCGGCCGGCCTCGGCGACCACTTCGCTCGCGTGCTGCACGCCGCGGGGGCCACCGTGGTGGTCGCCGCCCGTCGCCTCGCGCGCGTCGACGCCCTGGCCGCGGACCTGGGCGATCGGGTGGTGGCGGTGGCCTGTGACGTGACCTCCGACGCGGACCTGGTGCGCCTGGCCGGCACCGCCGCCGAGGTGGGCGGCGGGGCCGTCGACGTGCTGGTCAACAACGCCGGCATCGGCGCGCCGCAGGCGGCCGAGCGCGAGCCCATCGATGAGTTCCGGGCCGTGGTCGACGTGAACCTCAACGCCCTGTTCCGCCTCACCCAGCTGGTCGCGGTCCCGATGATCGAGGCCGGTCGGGGGACCGTGGTGAACGTGGCGTCGATGCTCGGCCTGGTTGCCGCGGCGCCCGTCAAGCAGGCGTCGTACTGTGCGTCGAAGGGGGCGGTGGTGAACCTCACCCGCGAGCTGGGCTGCCAGTGGGCCCGCAAGGGGGTGCGGGTGAACGCCCTGGCCCCGGGCTGGTTCCCGAGCGAGATGACGGCGCAGATGTGGGACGACGAGGCGTCGTCGCGCTACGTCCGCGATCAGTGCCCGATGGGGCGCCGGGGCGAGCTCGCCGAGCTCGACGGGGCCCTGCTCTTCCTGGCCTCCGACGCGTCGAGCTACGTGACCGGCCAGATCCTCACCGTCGACGGTGGCTGGACCGCCCGCTGAGGGCGGACCGGCGCGACGAAGCTCGTTCTGGCCACCCTCGTGGGACCCAGGGGCACACCAGGGTGGCAGTTTCGGCGTGTCCTCTTCAGTAGCCGGGGGCGGGCTGCAAGAGGTCGAAGCGGAAGCCCTGGTCGTCGACGCACTCGGCGTTGCCGCCCGAGGGGTACTGGTTGCGACTGAGGACCTGGCCCCCGAGCTCGGTGACGCGCGCCGCGTAGGGCTCGATGTCGTCGACCCGGAAGTAGAGCCTCACCGGCCCGGCGCCGCCGTCGCCGTCGCCGTCGGACTCCATGAAGCCCATGGGGAAGTGAGTGTTGGCGATGTGGCCTCCGCCCTCCTGGGAGCCGGGCTCCACGTCCCAGGCGAACAGCTCGCCGAAGAAGGCCCGAGCCCGGGTCAGGTCCCCGGTCCGCATGGTGAGGTAGCCGGGCTCGACCGGTCGGCGGCCTCTGATGGTGAAGCCCCTGGTGGCACCGCCGTCCTCGCGGCCCGACGCCTCTTCGGCCCGAGAAGCGTCGATGGCCTGCGACAGCATCCACCGGTGGCCGAACGGATCCCGGATGGTGGCGTTGCGGTTGCCGTGGCCCTGGTCGGCCGGCGGTCGCTCGCCCTCTGCCCCCGCCCCCAGGGCCCGGTCGAAGGTGTGGTCGACATCGACCCCCTCGAGGTGGAGGGTGACCGGCGTGCCGCCGTAGTGGACCGGGCCGTGGTGGCCGGCGTCGGGGTACTCGTCGGCCAGCAGCAGCCGGGCCCCGCCGATGTTCACCTCGGCGTGGCCGACGCGCCCGTCGTCGCCGACGAAGCGGGTGGTCTCGATGGCGCCCAGCACGTCGCGGTACCAGTCGAGGGCGGCCGCTGCGTCGCGCACCGCCAGGTAGGGGCTGAGGGTGGCGGTGGTGTCGGGTTCGGTGGTGCTCACGGTGTCTCCTCCTCGGAGGCTGATGGTGGGGACGGCGTCGGGATCGGGCGGCTCGGGGACCAGGGCCTCGACGAGGCGGGCGCGGAGCGACGCCGCGAAGCCGGGGTCGGGGGCGACCGGCCGAGGCGGCAGGTGCAGGGCGTCGAACGGGTCAGCCATGGTCGCCGCCTCCTTCGGAGCGGTCATCGGCACCCACGGCCCGCCGGAAGGCGCCCCGGGCCCGCACCAGCAGGGCCTCGGTGGCGTGCACGGTGCGGTCGAGGTGGCGGGCCACCTCGGGCACGCTCAGCCCGTCGAGGTAGCGGAGGGTCAGCGCCGAGCGGTGGTGCGGACCCAGGTCGGCGAGCACGGCGTGGGCGGTGACGGCGTCGAGGTGGGCGTCCCACGGGTCGTCGTCCTGCGGGGGCTCCGCCGCCACCCGGTGGAGGCGGCGCTCCTCGCGCTCGGTGCGGCGCCAGTGGTCGACCAGCTTGTGGCGGGCGACCCCGATCAGCCAGGCGACGGTGAGGTCGGCCACCGCATCTCGTCGCACCGCGTCGACCGCGGCGAGGAAGGTCTCGGAGGTGACGTCCTCGGCCGTCGTGGCGCTGCCGCAGCGGGCCACGAGGTAGCCGTAGACCTCGGGCAGGGCGCGGTCGTAGAGCGCGAGCAGGGCGTCACCCTGATCCTCTGCGCTCGCCGGTGCGGGGTCCACGTCTCCTCCATCGCCGCCGGGGCGCCTCCTCCGACGGCCTGGTGCCAGGAGGAGGCGAGCGAACGGTACCGGCCCGCCCGAGGCGTCGCCTCGCTACGGTGCGGCCCATGAAGGTGCCCCTCACGTTGCGCGACTTCCTCGACCGGGGTGCGACGGTCTACCCCGATCGCATCGCGGTGGTCGACGAGCCCGATCAGCCCGCCGGGTCCCTGGGGTCGGTCACCTTCTCCCAGCTCGCGGCGCGCGCCCGGGCCCAGGCTGCCGGCCTCGACCGCCTCGGCGTCGGCCCCGGCGAGCGGGTGGCGATCCTGTCGCAGAACTCGGCCCGGCTGCTCGCGGGCTTCTGGGGCGTGGCCGGCTGGGGACGCATCTACGTGCCGATCAACTTCCGCTTGGCCGCCGAGGAGATCTCCTACATCGTCGCCCACTGCAGCGCGTCGGTGCTGCTCTACGACCCCGAGCTGACGAACAGCGTGGCCGGCGTCGATGGCATCCCCACGATCGAGCTGGGCTCCGAGGCCGCCGCCGACCTCGTGGCCGACGACACCGAGCCCATCCCGTGGGAGCCCGACGAGGATGTCACCGCCACCATCAACTACACGTCGGGGACCACGGCGCGACCCAAGGGCGTGCAGCAGACCCATCGGAGCCTCTGGCTCAACGCCACGACCTTCGGCTGGCAGGCCGGCATCACCGACCGCGACACCTACCTGCACACCCTGCCCATGTTCCACTGCAACGGGTGGGGCCTGCCGTTCGCCACCGCGGGCATGGGTGCCACCCAGGTGGTGCTGCGCAAGGTCGACGGGGCCGAGATCCTGCGCCGCGTCGACGAGCACGGTGTCACGGTCATGTGCGGGGCGCCGGCGGTCGTCAACGCCATCCTCGACGCCGCCGGCCACCTCGACGAGGTGCCCGGGCGGGGCCGCACCCGCATCGTCGTGGCCGGGGCCCCGCCGCCCACGCGCACCATCGAACGGGTGGAGGCCGAGCTGGGGTGGGAGTTCATCCAGATCTACGGCCTCACCGAAACCGCGCCGCTGCTCACCATGAACCGCACCCGGGCCGAGTGGGACGGCCTCGACCCGGCCGAGCGGGCCCGTCGGCTGGGCCGCCAAGGTGCCCCGGCGCTGGGCGTGAGGATGGGCCTCACCGACCAGGGTGAGCTCACGACGCGCACCAACCACGTCATGGACGGATACTGGGAGCAGCCCGAGGCCACCGGCGAGGCGATCGTCGACGGGTGGTTCCACACCGGCGACGGCGGCACCATCGACGACGACGGGTACACCGTGATCTCCGACCGCCGCAAGGACGTCATCATCTCCGGCGGCGAGAACGTGTCGTCGATCGAGGTCGAAGACGCCCTGTTCAGCCACCCGGCGGTCGCCGAGGCCGCGGTCATCGGCGTCCCCGACGAGAGGTGGGGCGAGCTGGTGCTCGGGCTGATCGTGTTGGCCGACGGTGCCTCGGCCACCGAGGACGAGCTGCGCGAGCACTGCCGCTCCAAACTGGCCGGCTACAAGGTCCCCAAGCGCATCGAGCTGCGAACCGAGCTGGCCCGCACCGCCACCGGGAAGCTGCAGAAGTTCAAGCTGCGCTCGCCCTACTGGGAGGGCCGGGAACGCCAGGTCAACTAGCCGGCGCCGGCCGTCAGGCGCCGGAGGCGGTCGCCACCCGCACGTCGAGGACGGTCGCCCCACAGCTGGCCCGGGCCCTCGGGCTCCTCGCGCACGCGCGTCTGCTCGATGAGGCGGCCCTCGGCGGCGGGCAGATCCTCGGGCGCGGAGCGCACGATGACGATCGTCTCGCCCTCGGTGCGGGGCCGGGCTCGGTGTTCGCCGTAGCCATCGGCGTGCTCGGCGTCGGCGGCGGGGCGGCGATGGCCCGGCCCGCTCCCCGTAGCCCGAAGTCGGGTCCGAGACGGCGCCTCGACCTGGCCTAGGTCGGGTCGACCCTGCGGGGTTCCTCGGTGTCGTCCTCGGCGGCGGTGATGGGTGTCACCGCCGCGGTCGTGTCGGCCGGGGATGCCGCTGCGGGGGAGGCCGTGTCACCTCCGCTGTCGGCGGAGCGCCGGGCCACGAGGGCGCCGAGGAGCTGGGGCACGTCGAAGCCGGTGAGGTCACCGGCGACCTGCATCCCCTGGGCCACGGTGGAGGTCACCTGGCGGGTGACGTCGGAGGCCCCCTCGGTGCTGATCACGGTGAGCTTGTCGATGTTGCCCATCGGCTCGGCCGCGGCGCTGACGATGTCGGGCAGGGCCCGGGCCATGAGGTCGAGGATGGCGGCATCGCCGTAGGCGGCGTAGGCGTCGGCCTTGCGGGTCATGGCGGTGGCCTCGGCCTCGCCGGCGGCCCGGGTGGCATCGGCGTTGGCCTGGCCCTCGGCCCGGACCGCCTCGGCCAGCTGCTCGCGCTGGGTGCGGACAGCGTCGCCCTGGAGGCGGACCTCCTGGGCTGCGGCCTCGGCCCGGGCGATGGCCGCGCTGCGCTCAGCCTCGGCGTCTTGTTCCACCCCGTAGCGGCGGGCGTCGGCCGGCTTGCGGATCTCGGTGTCGAGCTCGCGGTCCTTCAGCGCAGCCCGCCGGGTGGCCACCTGCTCCTGGGAGGCGAGGACCTCCTGGTCCTTGGACGCCTGGGCCAGCGGCCCGGAGGCGGCCGCCTCGGCGGCGGCTGCGTCGGTCTGGGCCTGGATCTCGGCCCGGCGCAGCTCGAGGGTGCGGTTGGCCACCGCGATCTCCTCCTCGGCCAGGATGCGGGCCTGCTCAGCCTCGCGACGGTTGATGGCCTCGGCCACGGTCGCTTCCTTGGCGGCGCGGGCGGCCTCGGGGCGTCCGAGGTCGGCGAGGTACTCGCCGTCGGCCTGGATGTCCTGGAGCTGGAAGGTGTCGAGCACCAGGCCCTGGTTGGTGAGGCTGGTCTCGGCCTCCTCGGTCACGGCGCCGGCGAAGGTGGCCCGGTCGCGGATGATCTCCTCGACGGTGAGGCGCCCGACGATGGCGCGCAGCGCGCCGGCCAGCACCTCCTTGGTGAAGTGGTCGATCTCCTGCTGCTGGCCGAGGAAGCGTTGGGCCGCGGCGCGCACCGAGTCCTCCTGGCCGCCGACCTTCACCACCGCCACGGCCTCGAGCGAGCAGCGGATGCCGTTCTTGGCGATGGCGGCCGGCACCGTGACGGCCAGCTGGCGGCTGGTCAGGTCCAGGATGGCGAGGCGCTGCACGACGGGCAACACGAACACGCTGGCGCCCATGACCACCTTCTGGCCCGACAGGTCGTGGGTGAGCTCGCCCGTCTCGGGGTTGGTCACCTCCTTGCCCTTGCGGCCGGTGACGACGAAGGCCTCGTTGGGTCCGGCGACCTTGATCCGGGTGACGACGAACAGGACGAGGAAGAGGATGAGGGCGAGCAAGCCGCCGAGGGCGATCAGGGCGGTCATGGGGGAGGGCCTCCGTCAGGCTGGGGGGTGTCGGGGTGGGTGGGGGCGGTGGGTGACCAGAAGCGGTCGTGGGACTCGACGCGGACGAGGGTGGGCGAGACGATCTCGACCACGACGACCGGCTGGCCGACGGTGATGGTCTCGTCGGACCGGGCGGCCATCTTGAGCTGCTGGCCGGCCTGGGAGACGAGGACCTCGCCGGTGCGCTCGGCGGTGAGCGCGGTGACCACCCGTCCGGGGCGGCCCACCAGGTCCGCGGAGCGTAGGGGGGCATCGGTCGCCATGTGCATCAGGCCGCGCGCCAGGCGGAAGGTGGCCGCCGCCAGGGCCAGGCCGGCCGCACCACCGGCCCCGACGGCGAGGACGGTCGGGGCACCCAGGGAGAGCGCAGCGGCCCCGACGAACCCGAAGGCGCCGACGAGGGCGGCCAGCACCGGGAGCGACAGCCAGTCGGGGCCGAGATCGACGTCGACCTCGCCCACGAGGAGCCCCACCACCAGGCTGACGAGCCCGACGACGCCGAGGATGAGGAACAGGGTCACCGGCGAACGTCCGACCTCGTCATCGGAGGGTCATCACGGTGCATCGGGTCACCCTCCCTCACCCGAGGGCCCGTCGCAACTGGGACGAACCCGGAGAGCGGACCGCTCAGACGGTCGGAAAGAGGTCAGCGACGGCGAGGAGTCGGTCGTTCAGGGTGTCGATGTCGTCGGCGGCCGTCTTGCCCTGGCGGAACAGAACGAGGTCGCGCGCCGGGGCCATCATGAGGCGCTGGCCCTCGAACCCGTGGGCCATGAACATGCCGTCGTCGCGCGTCGGTCGGGCCCACCAGTGGGCGCCGTGGTGCAGGGGCGGGTCCTCCGACCGGGGTGTGCGCCCGTGGTCGATCCAGGCGGCGGGCACGACCGGCGTGGCGTCCCACGTCCCGCCCCTTAGGACCAGGAACCCGAGGCGGAGCCAGTCCCGCGCCACCATGTCGACATACGACGAGGCGACCCACGTGCCGGCCTCGTCGTCGCCGAAGGTGGCGGTGGTGACGCCGATCGGATCGAGGATCGCCTCACGCACCCAGTCGCCCATGGCCCCGGGCGCCACTCCGAGCGTCCGCTGGAGGCAGGCAGAGACGATGTTGGACGTGCCCGAGGAGTAGCAGTACGCGGCGGGCGACCCCGGCTCGGCAACGAGGGGGTGATCGGCGGCGTAGGCGGCCATGTCCGCCGCGCCCGATCCGTAGAGCATGGCGACCACGTCGGGCAGTGAGTCGGCGTCGAAGCCGTCGTAGACCTCGGTCCACCGCAGGCCGGGGCGCATGGTGAGCAGATCGTCCCAGGTGATGGCGGCGCGCCGGTCGTCACCGGCCTGCCACTCCGGCACCGGTGCCGGTCGGTCGAGCTCGAGGTGCCCCTGGGCCCCGGCGACGCCGACGGCGAGGTGCAGCAGGCTCTTGGCCATCGACCAGGAACCGAGGCGGTCGTCGGGTCCCAGCGGGCCGGGCGCCACGCCGGCCAGCTCGGCGAGGGGGCCCATCTCCCGGTCGCCGTAGCGCTCGACCACCAGGCGACCGCGGTGGACGACGGCGATGGCGTTGGTGTGGCCGACGGCCACATCTGCGTCCGGGCCGACCAGCGCGTCGAGCATGGCGTCGAGGCCACCGTCGACCACCTCGGGGGGCGGGTCGACCTCCTCCCACTCATGGGTCGGCCACGGCCCCCCGGCGGGCGGGGTTGGGAGGGGCAGCAGGCTCGGCACGGCCGGGAGAGTACCTATCGCCGGATCCGCCCCCGAGCAGCCCCCGAACTGGCGCGCGCCCGGCCCGCAGGGGCGACCGGTTCGCGGCCCGGTTCGGGAGGGTGATCGAAGTGGCGCGCGTCCGAGTCGTGGGGGCGACGGATGCGCGCACCGGTTCGAGGATCGCAGTTGGAGGTGGGGGGCGGGCCTGGCAGCATCGACGGGTGCTGACCGTGACCAACCTCCGCGTCGAGGTCGGCGGCGTCATCCTCCTCGACGATGTCGGGTTCACCGTTCGCGGCGGCGACAAGGTCGGGCTCGTCGGCCGCAACGGCGCCGGCAAGACCACCATGCTCAAGCTGATCGGCGGCGAGACCGAGCCCGCCCGGGGCACCGTGCGCCACGACGGCGGCGTCGGCTACCTGCCTCAGGACCCTCGCCTCGACGACCGGGCCGCGGCCCGCACCGGGCTCGAGCACGTGCTGTCGGGTCGGGGGCTCGACGAGGCCGTCGTCCGCATGGAGAAGCTCCGGGTGGCCATGGAGGAGGATCCCTCGGACCGGGCCGTCTCGCGCTTCTCACGGGCCGAGGAGCGCTACCGCCTCGACGGGGGCTACCAGGCGAACAGCGAGGTCCGCCGCCTGGCCTCGGGCCTGGGCCTGGCCGACGACCGCCTCGACCTGCCGGTGGCGGCGCTCTCCGGCGGTGAGCGGCGCCGGGTCGAGCTGGCCCGCATCCTCTTCGCCGGCAGCGACCTGCTGCTGCTCGACGAGCCGACCAACCACCTCGACTCCGACGCCAAGGAGTGGCTGCTCGAGTACATGCGCCGCTACCGGGGCGGGCTGCTGGTCATCAGCCACGACCTCGACCTCCTCGACGAGGCCATCACCCGGGTGATCCACCTCGACCGGGGCGGTCACGACGAGACCGGCACCATGGACGAGTACAAGGGCACCTACTCCCAGTACCACCGGCAGCGGGCCGCGGACGAGGAACGGCTCCGCAAGGAGGCCGCCGGTCGGGCCAAGGAGGTCGATCGCCTCCAGGGCATCGTCGACCGCTTCGGCGCCAAGGCCACCAAGGCGGCCATGGCCCACAGCCTCGAGAAGCGCATCGCCCGCATCGAGGCCGACGGCACCGAGGGCCCGCGCCGCAAGCAGGTGACGAGGGTGAGGTTCCCGCCTCCGCCCCATGCCGGGCGGACGGTCCTCGAGGTCAGCGGCCTGTCGGTCGCCTACGGCGTCAACGCCGTGTTCGACGACGTCGAGTTCTCCATGGGCCGGGGCGAGCGCATGTTGGTCATGGGCTTCAACGGGGCCGGCAAGACCAGCCTGCTGCGGACCGTGGCCGGCGTCCAGACCCCGACCACGGGCGATGTCCGCCCTGGCCTGCACGTCGAGATCGGCTACTACGCCCAAGAGCACGAGGGCCTCGACCCCCACCGCACCCTCATCGACCAGCTCCGGGACGCGTCGACCGGCCAGGTCGAGTCCGAGCTGCGGTCGCTGCTCGGCATGTTCGGGCTCACCGGTGACAAGGTGTACCAGGCGGCCGGCACCCTCTCGGGTGGCGAGAAGACCAAGCTCGCCCTCACCCAGCTCGTGGCCGGCCGCCACAACCTCCTACTGCTCGACGAGCCGACCAACAACCTCGACCCCGCATCGCGCGACGCGGTGGCCGAGTCACTCGCGGGCTGGCCCGGCAGCATCATCCTCGTCAGCCACGATCCTGACTTCGTGCGCTCGCTGCGCCCCGATCGGGTGCTGCTCATGCCCGACGGCAACGTCGACCACTGGTCGGACGACATGCTCGACATGGTCGCCCTGGCGTAGTCGACTCCGCCCGCCCTCCACCGTTCTGGGTGCCAGGATTCACGCTGTACGGGCACTCCTGCACCCAGAACCGCTCGGCCTCTGACGCGACGGCGCTCGACGCGCCCTGCACGTAGCGGGTGAGCGTCGGCGGGCCGACCCCAACGTCCGCCCGTCGGAGGCGGCGGCGAGCGACGCCCCTCGTCGCGCGCGAGGCCCGTTCCCGCTGAGCCAAGCTCCGACCCAACGTCCGGGGCGCGGTGCCCGTTGCGCACGGGCCCTTGGGTCAGGTGAGCGCGGCGACGAGGCCCACCGTGACGCCGTTGAGGGCGATCATCGCGGTGATCATCGTGAACATGATCCGGGTGGACTCGCCGTGGATCTCGTCCTTGAGCTCGGTGCGGAGGTCGGCCATCTCGCCCTTCAGCTCGGCACGGGTGGTGGACATCTCGAGTCGTGTCAGGGTGGATTCGGCGCGGACGAACTCCTTGGTCGCCGGTTCCTCCACGTCGCGGGCCGGGAAGTACGACAGCATCTCGTCCACGGCGTCCTCCTGTTCGATGATGGTGGTGAGACCTTGGTAGATCGCGGCTCGACTGCGTTCGCTCAGGGACATGAGAGTCCTCCATGACGTGGGTGTCAATGGGGGAAGTCGGCGTCATCGTAGCGATGGGGCGCGACAGTGGGGTCGGCGGGCTCGCGTGACCAGGGCGGCCGCGGGTAGACCGGAGGCCATGGCTGATGACGAGGGTTTCCGGATCGAGCACGACACGATGGGCGAGGTGCGGGTGCCGGCGACGGCCCGGTGGGCGGCCCAGACCCAGCGGGCGGTGGAGAACTTCCCGATCTCGGGGCTGCGGGTGGCCCCGGAGCTGATCCGTGCCCTGGGCGCGATCAAGGCCGCCGCGGCCGAGGTCAACGGCGACATGGGCGTGATCGACACCGACGCGGCCCGCGCCATCTCCGCGGCGGCGACCGAGGTCGCCGAGGGAACCTGGGACGCCGAGTTCCCCGTCGACGTGTTCCAGACCGGGTCGGGCACCTCGACCAACATGAACGCCAACGAGGTCATCACCTCGCTCGCCTCGGAGAAGTTGGGCCGCCCGGTGCACCCCAACGACGAGGTCAACGCCTCGCAGTCGTCCAACGACGTGTTCCCCTCGGCGATCCACGTCGCCGCCGCGGTGGGGGTGCGCCACGAGCTGCTGCCCGCCCTCGACCACCTCGCCGCCGCCCTCGGGCAGAAGGCCGATGACACCGCGTCTCTGGTGAAGGCCGGCCGCACCCACCTGATGGACGCCACGCCGGTGACCCTCGGCCAGGAGCTCGCCGGCTACGCCGCCCAGGTGGCCTCGGCCCGCCGGCGCCTGGCGGCCACGTTGCCCCGCGTGGGCGAGCTGCCTCTCGGCGGCACCGCCACCGGCACGGGGCTGAACGCCCCGGTGGGCTTCGCCACCGCGGCGGTCGCCCTGCTCTCGGCCCGCCTCGACGTGGAGCTGGTCGAGGCCCCCGACCACTTCGCGGCCCAGGGGGCGCGCGACGAGCTCGTCAGCCTGTCGGGTGAGCTGCGGGCCCTCGGCGCCGCACTGTTGAAGATCGCCAACGACCTGCGGTGGATGGCGTCGGGGCCCCGCACCGGCCTGGCCGAGATCCGCCTGCCCGATCTGCAGCCCGGGTCGTCGATCATGCCCGGCAAGGTCAACCCGGTGATCCCCGAGGCGGTCAGCCAGGTGGTCGCCCAGGTCTACGGCAACGATGCGGCGGTGGCCTTCGCCGGTAGCCAGGGCAACTTCGAGCTCAACGTCTACCTCCCGGTGATCGCCCGCAACCTGCTCGAGTCGATCGGCCTCCTGGCCGCGGTGAGCCGTCTCTTCGCCGATCGCACGATCGTCGGCATCGAGCCCGACATCCCGCGGATGCAGGCCTACGCCGAGGCCACCCCGCAGGCGGCCACCGCCCTCAACCCGGTCCTCGGCTACGAGAAGGTGGCCGGGCTGGTGAAGGAGAGCGCCCGGACCGGCAAGACCATCCGCGAGGTCGTGCTCGACGCCGGGCTGCTGGACGAGGCCGAGCTCGACCGGGCCCTGGACCTGCTCTCGCTCACCCGGGGCGGCCGCCCCGACTGACCGGGACCGGCCCTCGCTGCCAGTGGGTGACGCCGTCGCAACGGCGACCGACCATCGACGGGCGTCAGAGCGCGGGGCTGCCGGCGAAGGCGGCGGGCGAGCCGGGGGGAGGCACGTCGACCTTCGACCACGACATCATCCGCGTGAGCCCGGCGATGGCGACGTCCCACTCGGCCGGGTCCCAGCCCTCGGCCGTGCTCACCACGACGCGATCCTGGCGCACGTGCACGAACGCCGGGAGGTGCGACAGGCCGACGGCGCGCACGAAGGAGCGGTCCCCGTCGCAGAACGTCAGCAGCTCGTCAGCCCAGGGACCGAGGAACGTGCGGGCGTCGGCCGCATCGGAGGTGACGACCCACGCCACCCGGCAATCCGCGCCGCGGAACTCGGTGAGCAGCCGGCCCGCGGTGTCGAGCAGCCAGGCGCTCTCGGAGGTGAAGGGGTCGATGACCACCAACGCGAGCTGGAAGGTGGTGAGCCAGTCGTCGAGGGTCGCGACATCGCCGGTGAGGGCGGTGAGGGAGACGTTCTCGGGAACCTGCTCGGCCACGGGCACGGGGAGAAGGTAGCAATGCGCCCCTGTGGGCCCGAAACCCTGCCCACCGGCTCCGGGCGACGCTCCAACCCGGGGGCCTGGGTAGATTGCGGTCCTCTCCCCGGCGCCCTCGGAGGCCCCCTGTGCTCGCTGATGTCGGCTCGTTCCCCTACAACGTGGTGCTGTTGCTCCACCTCTTCTCCGTCTTCGTCGCCTTCGCCCCGGCGTTCGTGTGGCCGATCCTCCGGGTCACCATGCGCAAGCAGGGCGGGGCTGTCCTCCCTGAGCAGGTGGCCCGCCACATCGCCCCCAACAACCTCGTCGTCCACGGTCCGGCCCTGGTCTTGACAGGCCTCTTCGGCGTGCTGATGGTGCTGCTCTCGGGTGAGGCGTTCGCGTTCTCCCAGACCTGGATATCCACCGCCTTCCTCCTGTGGTTCCTCATGCTGGGGGTTCTCCTCCTCGGCGTGGTGCCGGCCGAGCGCAAGGCCGCGGCCGAGGGCGAGACCCCGGGCCCCGATGCTCGCGTCAACATGTTCGGCGGCATGCTCCACCTCCTGCTGGTGCTCATGTTGATCGTGATGATCTGGAAGCCGGGGCTGTAGGTCGGGTGCACCCGATTGAGCGGCTGCGCTACGTGGCCCGCGCCGGCGGTGCCGACCCCGTCCCGCTGGTGACCGAGGCGGCCCAGGCCCTGGGGGCCTTCGACGGTGACCCCGCCGGTCTGGTGGCCGCCGCCCGTCGCCTCGTGGCCCTCCACCCGACGGTCGGGCCGATGTGGTGGATGTGCAGCCGGGTGCTGGTCGCGTCCCACCCTCGCACCGAGGCCCGTGCCGCCTCTGGCGAGCTGGAGGGCGATCCGACGGCACCACTGCTCGCCGAGGCCCTGCCCGACGAGGCCCGGGTGCTCGTCGTGGGGTGGCCGTCCACGGTGGTGCCGGCCCTGGCCCGCCGGGGCGACGTTCTGGTGCTCGCCGCCGATGACGGCACCGGCGTCGATGTGGGCCGGCTGCTCAGCCGGGTCGACGTGACGGTGCTCGACGTGCCCGCCGAGGGCGTGGGCGAGGCGGCGGCGACGGCCGACGTGGTGCTGCTCGAGGCCGTCGCGCTGGGCCCCGACGCCGCCCTGGCGGCGCCCGGCAGTCGCGCCGCGGCGGCGGTGGCGAGGGCGGCTGGTCGCACCGTGTGGCTCGTCGCGCCGGTCGGCACCGTGCTCCCCGCCCCCGTGTTCGCGACGTGCACCGAGGCTGCGATCGACCCCGACGAGCCGTGGGGGTCCGGCCACGATCTGGTGCCGCTCGCCCTGGTCGACCGGGTGGTCGGGCCCTCCGGCGTCGTCGAGGTCGCCGTCGGCACCACGACCGCCGTGGCCCCCGTCGCCCCCGAGCTGCTGCGGGCGGCCCGGACGCCCGGATCTCATCACGGGGGCTGATCTCGGGTCCCCACTCCCCGTCCCCTCATCCCGCGAACCCCAGGAGCGCCCGTGTACCGACGTGAGATGATCCGCATGACCACCGACGAGGTCGACGGGTTCCTGGCGGGCCGCCACACCATGAACCTGGGCACCCAGAACCACGATGGGACGATCCACCTGGTGGCCATGTGGTACGGCTTCACGCCCGACGGCGCCATCGGCTTCGAGACCTTCGCCAAGTCCCAGAAGGTGCTCAACCTGCGCCGCGACGACCGGGTCACGGCGCTGGTCGAGGCGGGCGACAGCTACCCGACGCTCCGGGGCGTCGAGCTGGTCGGGCGGATGGAGCTCACCGACGACCACGAGACCCTCATGGGCATCGCCGAGAGCGTCCTCGCCCGGTACCACCCCGAGATCGCCGAGGCCGATCGGCGGCCGGCGGCGGAGCTGATGGTGCAGAAGCGCATCGCCATGGTCCTCCGCGTTGAGCGCACCGTGAGCTGGGACCACCGCAAGCTCGACGGCGGCTACTGACGCGGGCTCTGAACGCCGGCGCCCCACTGGGCCGAGGGGGTCGATAGGGTCATCGTCCATGGGTGAGATGGTCGATTTCGCGAACGGTGACGAGCGGGCCTGGGGCTACCTGGCGGTGCCCGATGGGGGTTCGGGGCCCGGGCTCCTGGTGATCCAGGAGTACTGGGGCCTCGTCGACCACATCCGCGACGTGTGCGACCGCTTCGCGGCCGAGGGCTTCGTCGCCCTGGCCCCGGACCTCTTCCACGGCGAGACGACCACCGAGCCCGACGAGGCCGGCAAGCTGATGATGGCGCTCAACCTCGACGTCGCGGTGGCCGACCTGTCCGGCGCCATCGCGCACCTGCAGGAGTCCGAGGCCACCACCTCCACCCACCTGGGGGTCACCGGGTTCTGCATGGGCGGGGGCCTGGCGCTGGTCGTGGCGGCCGAGCGACCGGCGGCGTTCAGCGCGTGCGTCCCCTGGTACGGCCTCATCCCCTGGGAGCACAGCGCACCGGACTGGTCGAACGTGCAGGCCAAGGTCCTGGGCCACTTCGCCGAGGACGACGAGTTCTTCGGGCCCGACAAGGCCGAGCGGCTGCGCAGCTCGCTGGCCGAGGAGGGTGTCGAGGTCGAGCTGATCATCTGGCCCGGCGTCGGCCACGCCTTCTTCAACGACACCCGCCCGGAGGTGCACGACGCCGAGGTGTCGGCCGAGGCGTGGGCGAGGACCATCACGTTCCTCCACGCCGAGCTGGGCTGACCGTCGCCGCCGTGGCGCCCGCCGACCCGGTGCCCGATGGGGGCGTGGTCGAGCGTTACCTGCGCCTCGGCCTGGCCCTCGGCCGTCACCTCGACGGCCTGGTCGACGCGTACTACGGCCCTCCGAGCTGGAAGGACGAGGCCGTTGCCGGTGTCCCGGTCGCGCTACCGGCGCTCGTGGCCGCCGCCGCCCGCCTCGTGGCCGACATCGATGGCGGGGCCGAACCCAACCTCGAGGGTCGCCGTCGAAGGTGGATCCGCGCCCAGGTCGTCGGCCTCCACACCGTCGGGCGCAGCCTGGCGGGTGAGCCGCTGGGGTACCTCGACGAGGTCGAGGCGAGCTACGGCGTGCGCCCGTCGCCGGTGCCCACCGACGCCCTCGACGCTGCGCACCGGCGCCTCGACGCGGTGCTGCCCGGCTCGGGGCCCGTGCGGGAGCGGATGATCGCCTGGCGCGAGGGCCAGGTGGTGCCGCCGGACCGCCTCGAGGGCCTGGTGCGCGACCTGGCCGACGACCTCCGCGAGCGCACCGATCGGGCCTTCGGGCTGCCCGCCGGCGAGCAGGTCGAGTGGGTGCTCGAGGCCAACAAGCCGTGGTCGGGCTTCAACTACTACCTGGGCGACCTGCGCAGCCGGGTGGCGATCAACGTGGACCTGCCGGTGCCGTCGCTCGTGGTGCCCCACCTCGTTGCCCACGAGGCCTACCCGGGCCACCACACCGAGCACGTCCGCAAGGAGGTGGGCCTGGTCCGGAGCCGGGGCCACCTCGAGGAGGCCATCTTCCTCGTCGGCACCCCCCAGTGCCTGCTGGCCGAGGGCCTCGCCGACCTGGCCCTCGAGAGCCTCGTCGGCCCTGACCCCGAGGCGGCCATGGCGCCGCACTTCGCCGCGGCCCGCATCCCGTTCGACGCCGAGGTCGCGGCCGAGGTGCGCGATGCGCTGGGCACCGTCCAAGCCGCTCGGGGCAACCTGGCCCTGATGCTCCACGACGAGGGCCGGACCGCCACCGACGTGGTGGCCTGGGCCGAGCGCTGGCTGCTGTTGCCCACACCCCGAGCCGAGAAGCAGGTCGCCTTCGTCTCCGACCCCACCTGGCGGGCCTACATCTTCTGCTACACCGAGGGCGTCGAGCTCTGCCGCCGCTTTGTCGCCGGCGACCCCGCCCGCTTCGAGCGCCTGCTCACCGAGCAGCTCGTCCCCGCCGACCTCGTCGCCCCTGCGGCCTGACCGCCGGGCCCCGCCGGCCGGGCGCGCCTAGCGTTCGGCCCACGGCCGAGAACGATCCCGACGCCGCCTCCGAGGGTCCACGAGCGCATCGGCCGGGCTCGAGCCCCGACGCGGCGGGCGTCGGGTCAGGCGGTGGCGTCGGCGACGAGCTTGCGGGCGATGACCTTGATGCAGAGCGTCTCGTCCGCGCCTTCGAAGATCGACAGCACGCGGGCGTCGACGAAGTAGCGGCTGACGTCGTACTCCTCGGCGTAGCCCATGCCGCCGTGGATCTGCATGGCCTCGCGGGTGACCCACTCGGCCGCTTTGCAGACGTACGCCTTGATGAGGGTGGCCTCCATGGCCCCCTCACCCTTGGCCATGAGCTTGGCCACGACGTAGGAGAACTGTCGGCTGGCCTGGATGACCGTGGCCATGCGCCCGAGCTTGGCCTGGGTGAGCTGGAACTCGCCGATCGGCTGGCCGAACACCTTGCGGTCCGCGGCGTACTGGCGGGCCGCCTCGTAGGCCGCCTGCATGAGGCCGATGGCCCGGGCCGCGGTCTGGATGCGGCCGTTCTCGAACCCGGCCATCTGGTAGTAGAAGCCGCGGCCCTCGCCGCCCTCGAGGCCGATCAGGTTCTCGGCCGGCACGAACCAGCTGTCGAGGGCGATCTCATAGGAGTGCATGCCCCGGTACCCGATGGTGTCGATGGGGCGGCCCTCCATCGTGCCGCCGCCGGGGGCGCCATCGCCGGCCTCCTGGACGATCTCGAAGCCATGGCCCTCACCCCGCGGCTTGGGCGCGATGAACATCGAGAGCCCACGGTGGCCCTTGCTGCGGTCGGGGTCGGTGCGGGCCAGCAGCAACAGCACGTCGGCCCGGGCGCCGAAGGTGCACCAGGTCTTGACGCCGGTGATCAGCCAGCCCCCGTCGGTGGGAGTGGCGGTGACCTTCACGCCGGCCACGTCCGAGCCGTAGTCGGGCTCGGTGACGGCCACCGCGTTCATGACCTCGGCCGACGCCAGGCGGGGCAACCACTCCTGCTTCTGCTCCTCGGTGCCGCCGGCCAGCAGGGCCCGGGCCAGGATCTCGGGGCGGGTGATGAGCGAGCCGCCGGCGCCGAGCGAGCCCCGCGAGAGCTCCTCGGTGGCCACCACCATGCCGATGTACTCCCCCTCGCCGCCCTCGCCGTAGCCGCCGTACTCAACGGGGATCGAGAGCCCGAAGGCGCCCAGCTCGGCCAGCCCGGAGATGATCTCCTCGGGGATGTCGCCGTTCTCGCGGTGGATGTGCTCGGCGATGGGCGCCAGCTCCTTGTCCGCGAAGCGCCGGAAGGTGTCGGCCACCAGCTCGAAGTCGCCGTTCAGGTGGCGGGGGCCGTCGGTGGTGATCGAGGCGAGGAACTCCGGGGCCCGGAACGCCGCCAGGAAGGGGCGCGTGGCGTCGAGGGCATCGGGGGCAACGCCCCACTCGGCCTCCCGGCCGAACAGCTTCCCGGCCAGCTCTCCCACCGCGTCGGCGATGAAGGCGCAGGTGATGGCGCCCTCGACGTCGCCCTTGCCGCCGTAGTCGAGCAGGCCCCGCCCCGTGGCGATGGCGGCCGCAACGTGGGCGACCTCGTAGGCCAGCACCTGGCGGACGTCGATCCCGTCCCGGGCGAGCACCGCCACCGCGGCGTCGACGGTGGCCTGGGCGTCGTCGAGGGCCGAGGCGGCAGCGGCGAGATCAGGGGCGGCGGTCATGGCGACAAGGTACCGATCGCAGGAGAGGGTGCCCATATCGCACGTGCCGGCGCCTGCTCAGCAGCGGGGCACCTCGGGCCCCGGGGGAGCCCCACCCTGACTGGCGGTCGGGGGTGGGCGGCGGGTGCCGGAGCGGGTAGACGTGGGGCTGGCGCGGTCGCCGGCCGCGCCGATGTCCCCGAGGTGACACCCGTGCCCCAACGCAGCTGCCCATCGTGCGGACTGGAGGTGGCGGCGCACCAGACGCTGTGCCCGACCTGTCGCACCCCGGTGCCATCGGAGGCCGGCCCCGTCGCCGCGTCGGCCGAGAGCAGCGCGTTCACCTTCTCGGACCCGCCGCCCCGCCAGGCTCCTCGGCCCCCGACGACCGTGCCTCCGACGACCGTGCCTCCGACGACCGTGCCGTCGGAGCCCGAGCCGGAACAGGACCTTGGCCCGGATCCTGATGCCGAAGCGACCGATGTCGTGGCCGCCGTCGAGCCCGAGCCGACCGCACTGGTCGAGCCCGACGAGCCCACTGCGGTGGTGAGCTCTGACCGAGCGGCCGACGCGGCCGACCGGCCGGGACCCGTTCCCGTGGCCGCGCCAGCACCGGAGAGCGATCCGACCGCGGTCGTGGGCGCCCGGGGCCCGGCACCCGGCGGCGCGCCGCCACCCTGGACGTCGGCTGGGCCGGCATGGCCGCCGGACTCGGCGCCACGACCGGCCTGGGGTGGTCACCAACCCCCCGTTCACCAGCCCTCTGGTCACCACCCCTCCGGTCCCTGGTCGTCCGGCGCCATGGAGCCGGCCGCCACCGCCCCCGCCGGGTCGCGATCGGCCGGCACCCTGGGCGTGCCCGGGGCGGCTGCCCTCGATGAGCGCGGGAACCTTCCCGGTGGCCTGCTGGGGCTGCTAGCCGCCGCCCTCGTCGTCATCGGCGTGTTCCTGCCCTGGGTGGAGGTGGGGGGTGAGACCGTGTCGGGGTGGAGCGCCAGCGCCGATGCCAAGATCCTCCTCGGGGTCGCCGGCGTGGCCACCGTGGCCGCCGCTCTGCTCATCGGGGGGGCCCGCTCGCTCGTGCTGCGCCTGCTGCTCGTGGTCCTCGGCGTCGCTGCCGTCGGCCTCGGCGGCTTCGAGGTCACCAGCGTCAACGGTGTCGAGGGCCTCGAACCGACCGTCGGCACCGGGATCTTCATCGGGATCGGCGGAGGGGTCGCCCTGGCCCTCGCCGGGGCCCTCACCCGCCACCGTCGCTTCCGGTAGCGGTTCCCGACGTCAGAGAGCCACGCGACCGTCGTCAGAGCGAGGCCACCGCCGTCAGCGCGGCGTCGACCTCGGCGGTGGTGTTCCAGGCGTGCGGTGAGAACCGGACGCCCGGCCCCCGGGCCGCGACCACGACCCCGAGGCGCTCCAGCCGGGCCTCCGCGTCGAGGGGGTCGAGGCCGGGCAGCACGGCGGTGACGATGCCGGAGCGCTCCTCGTCGCCGCGCGCCGAGACGACCTCGAGACCCTGGGCACCGAGGCCGTCGGTCAGGCGGGTCGCCAGGTGGTCGACCCATGCCCACACCGCATCGGGCCCGGCGTCGGCCAACAGGTCGAGCCCGGCGCCGAGGCCGGCGATGCCCGTGTGGTTGTGGGTGCCGCTCTCGAAGCGTCGGGCCGAGGTGCGATAGGTGAGCTCGGACCCGATCGCCCCGATGACCGACGACGCCCCCGGGGCGAGCACCCGCAGCCGGTCGCGCAGGTGCGGGGCCACGTAGGCAACTCCGATGCCGTGAGGGCCGAGCATCCACTTCTGGGCTCCGGCGGCCGTTGCGTCGACCCCCCAGGCCGCCAAGGCGCACGGCACCACACCCAGGCCCTGGATGGCGTCGACGCAGAGCAGGGCGCCGTGGGCGTGGGCCAGCCGGGCGAGGGCGGCCAGGTCAGCGCGCCACCCCGTGTCGGCCTGCACCCACGACACGGCCACGACCCGGACCCGGCCGCGCCCCGCGTCGAGGGCGGCGGCGAAGGCGTCGAGGGGCAGAGCCCCGGTCGGACCGAGCCGGTCGACGGCGATCACCTGGACGCCGGCATCGGACCGGGCGCGCCAGGGCAGGACGGTGTTCGGGTGGTCCCGAGACGCGACCACGACGGCGTCATCCGTGCGCCAGTCGAGGCCGGCGGCGACGAGGCCGAGGCCCTCGGTCGTGTTGCGCACGAAGGCCACGTCGTCGACCCCGACGCCCATGAGGGTGGCCGCCGCGTCGCGCACCACCTCGACCTCACCCATGCGGGAGTCGTAGGCGGCCGAGGCCTGCGCTGCGGCCCGGCGGGCATCGGCGACCATGGCGGTGACGGCGCGCTGGGGCAGCGGGCTCATCACCGCACTGTTGAGATAGACGACACCGTCGGCCAGGGAGAACTCGTCGCGAGGGAGGGGAGGGCCGACCGGCCCCGGGGCGAGCGTCACGTGGTTACCATGCCACCCGTCCTGGGCGGACCCCCACAGCAAAGGTCCGGTCGGAGGCATGGCCCTCGGATGCCTCTGCTCACGTCCCGAATGGCAAGGTTGAGGCTGTGGAACACCTCGACGTGCTCGTGGTCGGCGCCGGGATATCCGGCATCGGCGCCGGCTACCACCTCCAGACGCTCAGCTCGGACCGCTCCTACGCCATCCTCGAGGGGCGGAACGACCTCGGTGGCACGTGGGACCTGTTCCGCTACCCCGGTGTCCGCTCCGACAGCGACATGCACACCCTCGGCTACGCCTTCCAGCCGTGGACCGAGGCCAAGTCCATCGCCGACGGCCCGTCGATCCTGGCCTACCTCCGCGCCACCGCCGCCGAGCACGGCATCGATCGCCGCATCCGGTTCGGGCACCAGGTGACCCAGGCCGAGTGGTCGAGCGAGGACGCGACCTGGACCGTCACCGCCGAACGGACCGACCTCGGCGAGACCGTCACCCTCACCTGCAGCTACCTGTTCATGTGCTCGGGGTACTACAGCTACAAGGGCGGCTACACGCCCGAGCTCCCCGGCCGGGACCGCTTCGCGGGAGAGGTCGTCCACCCCCAGGGGTGGCCCGAGGACCTCGACCACGAAGACGCGCGCGTGGTCGTCATCGGATCGGGCGCCACCGCGATGACCCTCGTTCCGGCCCTGGCCGAGACGGCTCGGCACGTGACCATGCTCCAGCGCTCACCGACGTACGTGGCCTCCCGTCCTGACCACGACGCCGTCGCCAACCGGCTCCGCAGGGTGCTGCCGGACCGGTGGGCCTACGCCATCACCCGCTGGAAGAACGTCCGGCTCCAGGAGCTCATCTACCGCAAGACGCGCACCGAGCCGGGGAAGGTGAAGGAGAAGCTGCTGGGCATGGTGCGGACCGAGCTCGGCGACGACTACGACGTCGACACCCACTTCACGCCGACCTACGACCCTTGGGACCAGCGGCTCTGCCTCGTGCCCAACAGCGACCTGTTCGCCGCGATCCGGTCCGGGCGGGCCTCGGTGGTCACCGACCAGATCGAGACCTTCACCGAGGATGGCATCGCGCTGCGCTCGGGCGAGGAGCTGGAGGCCGACATCATCGTCACCGCCACCGGCCTGCAGCTCGTCACCCTGGGCGAGATGGACTTCGTGCTCGACGGCGAACCCGTCGACTTCTCCCGGACCTGGACCTACAAGGGCCTGGCCTACTCCGACGTGCCCAACCTGGCCTCGTCGTTCGGCTACGTGAACGCCTCGTGGACCCTGCGTGCCGATCTCACCTGCACCTACGTGTGCCGGCTGCTCAACCACATGGCGGCGACGGGCACCGACCAGTGCACCCCGCGCCTGCGCCCGGCCGACCGGTCCATGCCCGAGCGGCCCTGGATCGACGACTTCTCCGCCGGCTACATGCAGCGCATGATGCCCCTGCTACCGAAGCAGGGCGATCGCGTCCCCTGGGTCAGCACCCAGAGCTACACGCAGGACAAGAAGCTGCTGCGCCGGTCACCGGTCGACGACGGCGTCATGCAGTTCACCTCGTCCCGGGTGTCGGCCACGGCCTCGTAGGTCGACGGGCGGACGGTGGTGCTCCGAGGCGCCAGCCGAGGCAATCCTGCCATCGACCCCGATCTTCGACCCCGATCCATTCTGAGGTGTCAGACGGACACCGGTGTCCGCTGGAGGTCTCAGAACTGAGGCGCCGCCATTCTGAGGTGCGAGGCGGACATGGGTGTCCGCTGGAGGTCTCAGAAGCCGGCGGCCGGGCGGATCGGACGCTCGCCGGTGCCGGCCGCGGGCAAGGCGGCGGCCACCGTCGTCGTGACCCACGTCGGGTCTCGGACGGAGATGGAGCGCTCGCCGAGCTGCTCGACGAGGGGAAGGACCTACTGGTGGCCGAGCTGCTCGACGAGGGGCAGGACGCGGAAGGGGATCTGCTCGGTGAGCGCGATGTGGGTGGCGGTGCGCTCGATGCCCGTCACCTCGAGCACGAGGTTCAGCACCTCCTGGAGGTGCTGGTTGGTGCGGGCCACGATCCGGCAGTGCAGGTCGCCGGGGCCGCTCATGGTGTGGGCCTCGATCACCTCGGGCACGTCGCGCAGGTGGGAGATCACGTCGCTCAGGCGCCCCTGGGCGATGTCGAGGGTGACGAAGGCCAGCACCTCGTAGCCGAGGGAGGGGAGGTCGAGGTCGGGGTCGAAGCCGGTGACGACGCCTCGGGCCTGCAGCTTGTCGAGCCGAGCCTGTACCGTCCCCCGGGCCACCGCGAGCTGCCGGGCCAGCTCCATCACCCCGGCGCGGGGCGTGGCGGCGAGGGCGGCGATGAGCTTGGCGTCGAGAGGGTCGATGCTCATGGGCAGATCGTACAACTACAAGCGGTGTTTGACGGCAATCCGTCCATCATCGGCGATGACCATTGACGGGTTCGTAGGTCTCCGGCCC
The DNA here is from genome assembly GCF_035575815.1 of Iamia sp. Classification (NCBI taxonomy): domain Bacteria; kingdom Bacillati; phylum Actinomycetota; class Acidimicrobiia; order Acidimicrobiales; family Iamiaceae; genus Iamia; species Iamia sp. The sequence goes on along the minus strand of NZ_DATLXO010000086.1, from coordinate 32,026 downwards.
ACCATGGCGGTCAGGCCGCCTCGCCCCTGGAGTCACCCACCACCATGGTCGCACCCTCGCCCGCCCCCACCGTCGCCCCGCCCTGTCTGAGCGGCGTCGATCACCTCGAGTGGTGGGTCGGCAACGCCCGCACCTTCGCCGGGTTCCTGAGCGCGGCGGTCGGCTTCACGCCGGTGGCCTACGCGGGGCCCGAGACCGGTCGGCGCGACAGGGTGTCGTACCTGCTGCGCCAGGGGGAGGTGCGACTCCTGATCTCCGGCGCCCTCGACCCCGAGTCGCCCATTGCCGAGCACGTGCGGCTCCACGGCGACGGCGTGCGCGACGTCGCCTTCGGTGTCGACGACGTCGACGCCGCCCATGCCGCCGCCCTCGCCCGCGGGGCCCGATCGCTCCGCGACCCGGCCGACGACACCGACGAGCACGGCACGATCCGCCACGCCGCGGTCACCACCTACGGCGACACGGTGCACACCCTGCTCGACCGCCGTCGCTACGCCGGCCCCTTCGCGCCCGGGTTCGTCCCCACCGACCTGCACGCCGCGCCCGGCCCGGAGGTCGGCCTCCGCCGCATCGACCACGTCGTCGGCAACGTCGAGAAGGGCACGCTCGGCCAGTGGGTCGCGTTCTACGAGGATGTGTTCGGCTTCGAGCAGATGACCCACTTCGACGACGACCAGATCTCGACGGAGTTCTCGGCCCTGATGTCGACCGTGGTCTGGGACGGCCACCGCGTGGTCATGCCGCTCAACGAGCCCGCCGACGGGCGCCGCAAGAGCCAGATCGAGGAGTACCTCGACTTCTACCGCAGCCCCGGCGTGCAGCACATCGCGCTGTCGACCGCCGACATCGTGGACACCGTCCGCGCCCTGCGCGAGCGCGGGGTGCGCTGCATGACGGTGCCCCCCGACTACTACCTCGGGGCGCGAGAGCGGATGGCGGACCTCGACCTGCCGTGGGCCGAGCTCGAGCGCCTCGGCATCCTGGTCGACCGCGACGAGCACGGCCACCTGCTGCAGATCTTCACCGAGACCGTCACCGACCGCCCCACGGTGTTCTTCGAGATCATCCAGCGCGAGGGCGCCCGTGGCTTCGGCGAGGGCAACTTCAAGGCCCTCTTCGAGGCCATCGAACGGGCCCAGGCCGAGCGCGGGAACCTGTAGGCCGTGACCGACGTGCCGCCGCAGTGGGCCCGGGGGACCGCCAGCCGCCAGGCCCACGTCGCGCTCCCACCAGGTGCCGTCGAGGAGGAGCACGGGCGCGACGGGTTCTACGGCCCGGCGTCGCACCTGTACCGGCTCCACGCCCCGACGGCCTGGACGGCGGTCGACGGCTCCGCCGCGCACCGCGCCTATGACACCAACGGCCTGGAGCCGGCCGACGACCTGTGGCCCACGCCACTGGTCGGCAACCACCAGGTGTCGGTCGGGGTGCACCGCATGGTCGAGGGGCGCTCCGAGCTCCTCCGCGACGCGGACGGCGACCAGTGCGTGTTCGTGCACGCGGGCTCCGGGCGGCTCCGCACCGAGTACGGGCCGCTCGCCTACGCACCGGGTGACTACCTGATCGTGCCGCGGGGGACGACCTACCGCTTCGAGCCCTCCGTCCCCACCTCGCTGCTGGTGGTCGAAGCCAACCGGTCACGGTACCGGTTGCCCGATCGGGGCCTGCTCGGCCGTCACGCCCTCTTCGACCCGGCGGTGATCGAGGTGCCCGAGGCCGAGGCCGTCGACGAGGTCGGTGAGTTCACCGTGGTGGTCAAGCGGAACGGCCGCGACACGCGGGTCACCTACCCGTTCCACCCCTGCGACGTGATCGGGTGGAAGGGCGATCTGGCACCGATGCGGTTGCCGGTCGATGCCATCCGCCCGGTCGTCTCGCCCCGGTACCACCTGCCGCCGTCGGCCCACACCACCTGGGTCGCCGACGGCTTCGTGATCGCCACGTTCGCCCCCCGCCCGATGGAGACCGACCCCGAGGCCCTTCGCCTCCCGTTCTTCCACCGCAACGTCGACTACGACGAGGTGATCTTCTACCACCGGGGGGAGTTCTCCTCCCGGGCCGGCATCGGTGAGGGGTTCGTGACGTTCCACCCGACGGGCCTGCACCACGGCCCGCAGCCCGCCGCCCGGGCCCGGGACGCAGCGGCGGTGGCGGATGCCGATGCGGGCACCGGGTCGGCCCCGCGGTTCGCGGACGAGGTGGCGGTGATGATCGACGCCCGAGAGCCGCTGCACCCCGGGCCGGCGGCCGAGGGCATCGAGGTCGCGGGCTACGTCGACTCGTGGACCGAGACGTGAGGGCCCGAGGCGTGAGGGCCCGAGCCCGGGGTCGTCGATGAGGCTGGTGCGGGCCCGCCACCAGGGGTCGGTCGCCGCCGGGTGGCTGGCCGGCGACCTCGTCCACCCGTTCGCGATCGAGGGCGTCGACGGCGTGGCGGCGGGTGGAGCCCAGGCGGCATTGCTGGCCGCGGCCATGTCCCGCCGACCGCCGGCCGTGACCGCTCCGCCCTTTGCGCTCGTCGAGGCCGACCTGCTCGCCCCGGTGGCGGAGCCTCCGTCGGTGCGCGACTTCTACGCGTTCGAGGCCCACGTCGCCACCGCCCGTGGGGGCCGGGGCCTGGAGGTCGACCCTGATTGGTACGAGCTGCCCGTCTTCTACTTCACCAACCCTGCGGCGGTCATCGGTCCCGGAGCACCCGTCGCCGCGCCGGTCGGGTGCGTGGAGCTCGACTTCGAGCTCGAGGTGGCCGCCGTGATCGGGGTCGACGCCGGGGACGTGGCCGGGGAGCGGTGGCTCGACGTGGTGGCCGGGTTCTGCGTGATGAACGACTGGTCGGCCCGCGACCTCCAGCGCCGGGAGGTGCGCCAGGGCCTCGGGCCGGCCAAGGGGAAGGACTTCGCCCTCTCGCTCGGGCCGTGGCTCGTCACCCCCGACGAGCTGCCCGGGGTGGTCTCCGGCCGTCCGACCGGCGCCATGGTGGCTCGCGTGAACGGCGTCGAGCGCAGCCGGGGCCAGCTCGGGGAGATCCACCACCCGTGGGGCGCGCTGGTCGCCCACGCCTCGCGATCGACGGTGCTACGCCCGGGTGATGTGCTCGGCTCGGGCACCGTCGGCACCGGGTGCATCCTCGAGCTCTCGCTGACCCACGGCACCGAGTTCGAGCCGTGGCTGCGCGCCGGCGACTGCGTCGAGCTCGAGGTCGAGGGCCTCGGGGTGCTGGTCAACCCGATCGTGAGCAGAGGACTACGCTGAGCGTTCCTCCACGGTGGGGGTGGAGAGGCCAGGAGGCCACGATGAGCCCCGACGATGCGCAGCCCGCCGTCGGCGGCGAGGTCGTGGTCCAGGTGATCCGTCGACCCGGCCGCGGCGGGCATGGGCATCACCGAGCTGCTCTACCGCTCGGTCTACTGCTTCGCCCGCCGCCACGGGTCCGCCAGCCTGGTGACCTCCCTCGACGCCGTGACCGTCGAGCTCTTCCGGGAGGACTACGGGGTGAGCTTCCGGCCGCTGGGCCCCGTCTCGACCCGGTTCGGCTACGAGCTGATGCCGGTGGGCGAAGAGCTCGTCGTGCTCGAGGCTGAGGTGCGGCGCCGTCGGCCCGAGTTCCTCGAGTTCCTCATCGAGCCCTTCACCCCCGGCGAACGCTCCCGCTTCGGCCTCTGAGGCCTGTCACCGGCCGCCGGGCTCGGGCGGGCCGAGGGGTGCGAGGCGGACCTCGTCGAGGACGAAGAACGTCTGGGCCGAGCGCACCTCGGGGATCTCGTGCAGCTTCACCAACACGACATCGCGGAGGGTCTCGAGGTCAGGGCAGCGCACCAGCAGCACCGCGTCGTGGGTCCCGCTGGTGAGGGTCAGGTGCACCAGGCCGGGCAGCTGGACGAGGGCGGCCTTGGCGTGGGTCCACCGTTGCTGCTCGACATCGACGAACACGTAGGCGGCCAGCGGGTTGCCGGCCGCCGCGGGGTCGACCTCGGCCCGGAACCCGGTGATGACGCCGCGCTGCTGCAGACCCTCGATGCGGGTGTAGGCCGTCGCCCGGCCGATGCCGGCCCGGCGGGCGAGGTCGTTGACCGACATGCGGGCATCGTCCAACAGGAGGCGCACGATCCGCCGGTCGACGTCGTCGAGGGGCGCATGGTGTCCGGGCACGGCGGTCCTCCAGGCGTGAGGTCAAGACGATCGTACTCAGGTCCGTCGTTGTCGCGCCTGATCGTCTCCGGAAGCGGGACCTGGGTGGACGGATCGCAGGGAACCGTCCACACTGGATGCCGGACCCCGGAGGCCCCCGATGGACACCCGCACCGTGACCACCCCGCTCGACCTGCCCGCCGATCACCCCGGCACCTCGGACGCCGCCTACCGCGCCCGCCGCGCCGCCATCGCCGCGGTGGGCGAGGCGCACCGCCCCGGCGACCCGATCCCCGAGGTCGCCTACGCCCCCGAGGAGGACGCGGTCTGGGGCACGGTGGCCCGGGAGCTCGCCGCCCTCCACGAAGACCTCGCCATCGACGCCTACCGCCAGGGTGTCGCCCGCCTCGCGCTGCCGACCGACCGGGTGCCGCAGCTCGCCGCGGTGTCGGCCCGGCTCACCGACCTCACCGGGTGGGCCATCACCCCCGTTCCGGGCCTGGTGCCGACCCGCACGTTCTACGGCTCGCTGGCCGACCGGCGCTTCATGTCCACCCAGTACATCCGCCACCACTCGGTGCCCTTCTACACCCCTGAGCCCGACGTGGTGCACGAGCTCGTCGGCCACGCCAACGCCCTGGCCGAGCCGCGCCTCGCGGCGCTCTACGAGCAGTCGGGCCGGGCGGCCCGGCGCTGCGGCTCCGATGCGGCCCTCGCCGCCTTCAGCCGTGTCTTCTGGTTCAGCCTGGAGTTCGGCGTGCTGCGCGAGGCCGGCGTGCTGCGGGCCTACGGCGCCGGGTTGCTCTCGTCCTACGGTGAGATCCAGGTCTTCCGTCGGGCGCAGGTGCGGCCCCTCGACGTTCGGGCCATGGCGACCACCGACTACGACATCACGCAGTACCAGCCGGTGCTGTTCGCGGCCGACTCCTTCGCCCACGCCGAGGACGTCCTGGCCACGTTCTTCACCGGGTGGGACGACGACGCCCACGCCCGGCTGATGGCATTTCCGCCCGGTAGGTCATCCCACCCGGCGGAGGGCGGCGCGCCTAGAGCCCGATGACCGGCGGGTTCGGGACCCCGGCCGCCTCGGCGAGCAGCAGGTAGCCGTCGCGCACGAGGGTGGCGTCGAGCACCGAGGTGACGTTGCCGTCGGGGTCGAGGTTGAGGTTGGCGCCGCGGATGGCGAACCACACGTCGGTGACCTCGGTGTTGTCCTCCGGCACGACCAGGGTGTGGATCGACCCCGCCGGTTCGTAGAGGTACGACCCGGCCCGGTTGACCTCGGGGTACTCGGCGTACTTCCAGGAGCCCGAGAGGGTGAAGGCGAAGACCTCGCCGGTGTGCTTGTGGGTCTGGACCTGGTACCCGGGGCTGAAGCGGGTGCGGATCACCCAGAGGCCGGTGTCGATGTCGACCTGGAGGAGCTGGATCCGCGACCCGTCCCCGATGTCGACGAAGGGCAGCTCGTCGGAACCGCGGTGCATCGCCAGGGGGATGTCCGTCATCGTCATGCGGCCGGTCTACCAGCCTCTCGGTCGGGCCGCAGCCCGAGCCCGGCCTCGTCGGGGTGTCAGCGGAAGAGGTCCTCGGCGGGGGGGCGGACCAGCTCGTCGTGCACGTTGCCGCGCCGGAACCACCAGTCGGGGCCGCCCCGCACCACCGCGACGGGCACCCGGTCGGCCTTGCCCATGACCAGCTCGGCGGCGCCGGCCAGCTCGTCGACGATGGCCACCTCGGTGGCGTGCAGCTCGCGGCCGAGCGAGTCGACCGAACCGCGCAGGTCGACGAGGGCGGCGATGCCGGCGCAACCGATGGCCACGTCGGTGAGGCCCCGGCGCCACGCCCGGCCGAAGGTGTCCGAGACGATGACCCCGACATCGACGCCCGCCCGCGCCCGCAGGCCGTCGCGGATGCGCCGGGCCGAGCGGTCGGAGTCATCGGGCAGCAGCGCGGCCCAGCCGGCCTCCACGTTGGAGAGGTCGACGCCGGCGTTGGCGCAGACGAAGCCGTGCTTGGTCTCGGTGATGGTGAGGTCGTCGCGGCGGCGCAGCACCCGCACCGACTCGGCCTCGACCACCTCGCGGTGGCTGCGGGGGTCGGTCGGGTCGACCGGCACCATCTTCCCCTCGGCCTTGGAGACGATCTTCTGGGTCACCACCACCACGTCGCGATCGGCCAGGGCGTCGCCCTGGGTGGCGATGGCCTCGGCGATGAGCCCGGCGACGTCGTCGGCCCTCCCGATCTCGCCGATGCCGGTCACGCCCCACACCAGAAGCCGGGGTGGCGAGGCCCGCTCGTCGGGCTCGCCGCGACGCGGCTGCGGCGTGGGCACGGCGCCCGGATCGGTCACGACGCCGTCTCGATGCCGACCGAGGCCAGCGCCGTACGGGACAGCTCGGCGGCGACATAGGGGTCCGTCATCACGGTGCGGGTGACCACTGCGGCCATGCCCTCGGCCTCGACCGTGCCGGCGAGGGTGGCGTCGGCCTCATCGATGACGAGCGTGGCGGCCAGCTCGCGGTAGAGGCGGGCAACGCCGGTGACCGAGGGGTCGTGGCCCAGGTCGGCCATGAGCCGGTCGGCTGGGCCCTTCAGGGCGGCACCGGCGACGAGGGGCGAGACGGCCACGGTCCGGTCCCGACCCGCTCGTACCGCATCGGCCACCTCGGTGACCGCCAGCAGCGGGCCGATCGAGACCAGGGGGTTCGACGGGGCGATCAGCACCGCCTCGGCCTCCGCCAGGGCATCGAGGACACCCGGAGCCGGGCTGGCTTCGGCGGCGCCGACGACGCGGATCGCGGTGACGGGCACCGCGTGACGGCGCTGCACGAACCACTCCTGGAACCCGACCTCGCGCTCGGCGTCGGGGTCGACCACCGTGACCCGGGTGCGCAACGGGTCGTCCGTCACCGGCAGCAGGGTGAGGCCGAGATCCCACGCTCGTGCGATCTCGGCGGTGACCACCGAGAGGGGAGCCCCCTCGGTCAGGCGCTGGGTGCGGTAGAGGTGGGTGCCGAGGTCACGGTCGCCCAGGTTGAACCAGTCGATGCCGCCGTAGCGGGCCACCATGTCCATCGCCCGCCAGGTCTCGTCGCGCAGGCCCCAGCCCCGCTCGGGGTCGACCTGGTCGGCCAGGGTGTAGGTGATGGTGTCGAGGTCGGGGGAGATGTGGAGCCCGTGGATCACGATGTCGTCGCCCACGTTGACGATCACGGTGATGTCGCCGGGAGCGACGATGCGCACCAGCCCGGTGAGGAGGCGAGCCGCGCCGACGCCTCCGGCCAGGACGCAGATCATCACCGGCGACCCTAGTGGCGCGACCGTGGGGTCCGACCCGGCGGGGCGTCGGTAGGCTCCGGCGGATGGCCAGCACCGAAGCCGACCTGCTCGGAGAGATCAACGCGGACCTGCCCGAGGGCGTTGACTGGAAGCAGGGCGCCGTCACCTACCTGCGCGAGCTGGTCGAAGAGGGCGGCGAGACCCAGGAGTGGTTCCACCTGGTCAAGCCGTTCCTCGGCGGTCCCGACTACGGCCCGTTCTGGGTCGACGTGTTCCAGTTCCTCGACGTGGTCCACGCCGCGAAGCTGGCGCCCGGAGACCTGGTGATCGACGTGGGCTGCGGGCCGGGCTGGACCATCCAGTGGCTGGCCAAGCTGGGCCACGAGGTGGTCGGCCTCGACATCTCCGCCGAGCTGCTCGAGGTGGCCGAGCGGCGCATGCAGACCGACCCCTACCCGCCGTACGTCGGCAAGCCCTTCCGCTACGACCTGCGGGTCCACGACATCGAGGCCGAGCCGCTGGCGCTGAAGCGCAAGGCCCGCCTCGCCCTCTTCGAGTCGACCCTGCACCACTTCTACAACCCGGTCGCGGCCCTGCGGAACACCGTGGCCGACCTGGCCGACGATGGCATCGTCGCCGTCATCGAGGCCGCGGCCCCGCCCAAGGGCTCGGAGTGGGACGTCCAGAACGTCGAGATCATGGCCCGCTACCACACGATCGAGCGGCCCTACACCCGCAGCCAGCTCGTCGACATGCTGGAGCTGGCCGGGCTGCGCTACGTGTCGTTCCTGCGTCCGGTGAACGGCCTGTTCCCCCAGCACGTCGACGGCGTCAGCCCGCTTGTCTGGGAGCTCACCCGGGCCGACAACATCAACATCTTCGTGGCCTCGCCCACCGCCGCGGGCATCGAGCGCCTCGGCCTGCCGGCCCGCACCGTCGACGACGTGCGCTCGGGCTGGACGGCGCTCGAGGGCGCCCTGTTCGTCGAGGACCGCCCCGATGCCAGTCGCTTCCGCTGGTGCGGGCCCCGGGTGCTGGTGCGCCTCGACGGCCCCGGCCCGCACGCCCTGGAGCTGGCCACCATCGGCCTCGCCCCCGAGCAGGCCCAGACGGTGCGCGTCGTCGCCGGCGGCACCGTCGGGGGCTCGGTGACCCTCACCGGCGCCCAGCCCACCGCCACCCTCGAGCTCTCCGGGCGCCCCGGCCAGCTCGTCGAGCTGCACTCGGACCGCGTGTTCTCCCCGTGCTGGGACGGCGGCGAGGACCCCCGCGTGCTGAGCTTCACCCTCGACGAGCCGCGCTGATGTGATCGTCGACCGTCAGGCCTGGCCTGGTGAGAGCGGGGTGAGTCCCGCGACCGCGACGGCGTCGGCCATCCGCCGGTCGTAGGTGAGGACCGTGTCGACCTCGGGCGCAAGCTTGAGGGCCGTCGCGACGTGGATGGCATCGAGGGTGCGCAGGACCAGCGGGTCGAGCTCACTGGCGGCGTCACAGATGGCCTGGGACACCAGCAGACACCGGACGATCTCCAGTCGCGTGAGGATGTCGGTGCGGATGGACCGGTCGCGCCGACGGACGGCGCGGACGGCCTCGACCCTCAGGAGGTACGAGGAGACGAACGACGCGTCGTGCTCCAGGGCCCAACGGCCCAGGTCGTGCGAGTGCTCCTCGGCCATCGCCAGCTTGAGGAACGCGGAGGTGTCGATGTAGACGGCGTGGCCGTCGGTCACCTCTCGTGCTCTCGCATCTCGGCCAGCTCTTCGCCCAGGGGTCGACCGTCGGGCGGCAGCGGAGGGGGCAGATCCCGGAAGGACAGGGTGGCGGGGGTGGCGAGCCCGGCGTCGATCAGGGCCTCGATGCGGGATCGGGTGGGGGGGCCGATCTGGGCGACGGGCCGTCCCCGCTCGGTGATCTCGATGACCTCGCCGTCCTTCACCCGTTGGATCACGGCCGAGGCGTGCTGCTGGAGCTTGCGGATGCCGACCGACCCGGACATGTGCGTCAGAGTAGCACTTTTCGGCTCGGCGCGTCTCTCAGCTGATGACGTCGAGCTTGCCGGTGAGCAGCGCCATGTCACCGTCGACCATCATCCGCACCAGCTCGGGGAACGGGGTCGACGGCTCCCAGTCGAGCACCTTGCGGGCCTTGGCCGGGGTGCCGACGAGCAGGTCGACCTCGGCGGGGCGGAAGAAGCGCTCGTCGATCTTGACGTACTGCTCGTAGTCGAGGTCGAGGTGCCCGAAGGCCAGCTCGCAGAACTCGCGCACCGGGTGGGTCTCGCCGGTGGCCACGACGTAGTCGCCGGGCTCGTCCTGCTGGAGCATGAGCCACATGGCCTCGACGTAGTCGCCGGCGAAGCCCCAGTCACGCTGGGCGTCGAGGTTGCCGAGGCGCAGCTCGTCCTGCTGGCCGAGCTTGATGCGGGCCGCGGCGTGGCTGATCTTCCGCGTCACGAACTCCAGTCCCCGCCGCGGGCTGTTGTGGGTGACCACGAGACCGACTCCGGCCGCGAACCGCTCGGAGTCGGTGGCCAGGTCACACATCCAACCCTGGTGCTCCCGACGTTCGACCTTGCGGACCTCGTCTTGGGGGCGGCGCAGGTGGGCGCCCTTCGCTCCCGGGGTGAGGCCCGAGCTCAGGTTCAGCAGCCAGCTGTCGCCCCCGCCGAGCGCGCCGGGCTGGCGGTACACGCTGACGCGGCGTCCAAGAGCCGTGCGGGCCAGCCAGACGAGGCCGCAGGCCAGGGTGTCGGAGGTGGTGCGGAAGCTCTTGAACGGGTCGATGCCGTGGCCGGCCTTGAGTCCGTCGCCCTGGTTGTAGGCATCGAGGAACGCGAGCTGGAGGTGGGGAGCGGCGTTGAGGATCCGCTTCGGCACTCGCTTGTGGCCGTCGGCAAGGTACAGCTCGTGGCGGAGCATGCGGGCGTAGGACGGGTTGCCCGTCAGATCGACCGCCGGTGTGCGGCGGTCGCTGAAGGCGGAAGAAACCCCCGCGTGCTTGCGCGAGGTGCCCCCGCTGACGCGCTCCCAGCAGGACGCGCCCTCGGCCAGGAAGCCGTCGTCGTGGCAGGTGAGGCGGGCCTTGCCGCCGGGGCTCACATAGCCCTCGGCGCACAGGGCGCCGAGCAGCCAGGCCTCCTCCTCGGTCATCGTGGTCAGCAACGTCGCATCGGGTTGGGAGGCAGCGACGAACCGATCGCCGGCGCGGAACGACCTCGCCTCGCGCTCCCCGTCGGGAGTGATGTGGACGTGGTCCGGTGTCGACTCGACCACTCCGGCCCGGCCGTGGAGGACCACGGACTCGCCCTCGTGCCAGTACGCGGTCCGGGCCCGTACGGCAACGAATCGCTCTCCGTCCCACACCTCAAGGGGGCCGCCGGGGTAGCTGACCCGGGCGCCGGGCTCGCCGTCGGAGGGGTGCGGAGCGAGGGAGCCGATCGGGACGATGTCGATGAGCCCCCGGTCACGGACCACGACGGGTGTGATCTCTGTCACACTTTCGTGGTTGAACAATATGCCACTGGATGCATGGAGATCATACGATTCCCGGTAGTTCACCGTGATCCAGTGGCCGTAGAGCTTGGCCACCCCGTAGGGCGAGCGCGGGTAGAACGGCGTGTCCTCGGACTGCGGCACCTCGACCACCTTGCCGAACATCTCCGACGACGACGCCTGGTAGAAGCGGATCGACGGATCGGCGATGCGGATGGCGTCGAGGATGCGGGTCACGCCCAGCCCGGTGATCTCCCCGGTGAGCACGGGCTGGCCGAAGCTGGTCTGCACGAAGGACTGGGCGGCCAGGTTGAAGACCTCCTGGGGCCGGTGCTCCTGGAGGATGTGGATCATCGACACCTCGTCGAGCAGGTCGCCGGGGACGAAGGTGATGCGGTCCTGGAGGTGGGCGATGCGCTCGAAGTTCACCGTCGAGCTGCGGCGCACCATGCCGATGACCTCGTAGCCCTTGGCGAGCAGGAGCTCAGCGAGGTAGGAGCCGTCCTGGCCGGTGATGCCGGTGATGAGCGCACGCTTGGTCATGGCGACGAGTCTGGTCGATGGCCCCCCGCCCGGTCTGCCAACTGGGTTGGCACGATCGCGGTCCCCCGGGTGCGATCCTGGGGGGATGAGCACCTGGGAGCCGACGTGGCCGGGGCGCCCGTCGGGCCCCGCCTCGCTGGCGGCGCGCCTGGGCCTGCTGCGCACCCACCGGGGCTGGACCCAGCAGCAGCTCGCCGAGCGCCTCGGGGTCTCCCGGGTGGCGGTGTCGCACCTCGAGGCGGGCATCAACTCCCCCGACGCCCGCTCGGTCGCCCTGCTCGCCGGGGTGTTCGGCCTCGAGCCCCACGAGCTGGTCGACGGCACCGACTACCCGACGGCCAAGCGCGACCGCCTTCCCCTGGTCGTCGCCCGCCACACCGAGGTCGGCCACCAGCTGGCCCTCATGGAGCTCGACCTGGCCTGGATCGAGGGCCCTGCTGCCGTCGTCGCCGATCCCACCGTCGCCGAGGACGTGCGCACGCGCTGGCGCGTCACCCTGGGCAAGCTGGCCGCGTCGGTCGTCGACCCCGAGGAGGCCCGACGCCTGGCCCACGCCCGTCGCCGCCTCGACGGGTCGGGCGCCTGATGGCGGGGCGCCCGTCGGGCCCGAGGCGCACCGCAGCCCTCAGCGTCGGCGTCGACGAGCTGCGCTCTCTGGTGGTGCGCACCCGTGAGCTGGTGCTCTTCACCGCTCTCATCGGGGCGGCCACGGGCCTCGGGGTCGCCGTGCTCGACCGCGTCACCGTCGAGATCCTGCTCGACTCGGCGCGCCGGGCGCCGGTGGCCCTGCGGGTGCTGCTGCCGGGGGCCGGGCTGGTCGTGACGACCCTGGCCCTGCGCCACCTCGGGCGTGGGGCCAGCCCGTCGACCGCCGATGAGTACGTGAAGGCCATCCCCCACCCCGAGGTGCCCTTCGACCTGCGTTCGGTGCCGGCGCGCCTCGTCGGCGCGCTGGCCACGCTCGGGACCGGGGGCGCCGGAGGTCTCGAGGGTCCGGCGATCTTCATCGGCTCCGCGACGGGCGCCGGAGTCTTCGAGCGGGTGCGGCATCGCCTCCGCGGCGTCGATCGCCGGGCGGCGTTGGTCGCGGGGGCGGCCGCCGGTGTCGCCGCCATCTTCAAGGCCCCGGCCACCGGTGCGGTGTTCGCCCTCGAGGTCCCGTTCCAGGAGGACCTGGCGCCGCGGGCCATCCTCCCCGCCCTCGTCGGCGCCGCATCGGGCTACACCTCCTTCGTCGTGCTCAACGGCACCGAGCCGCTGTTCCCGGTCGAGGGCCACGCCTCGCTGGCCCTGATTGACCTCGGTGTCGCCGCCGTGCTCGGGCTGGCGTGCGGCGTCGGCGCCCGGGTGTTCACTGCCTTGATGACCGCCGCCAAGGTCGCGGTGACGCGGATCCCGGCGGTGCCCCGGGTGCTGGCGGCGTCGGTCGTGCTGGGGGCCCTGGTGGCGGGCTCGGAGGCCGGGTTCGACGGTCGCTCGCTGTCGATGGGGCCGGGCTATGAGACCGTCCGCTTCGCCCTGGACCCCGGCCGGGGGCTCTGGATCATCGCCGCGCTGGCCACGGTGCGGGTCCTGGCCACCGCCTCGACGGTGGGCGGGGGCGGGGTGGCGGGCATGTTCGTTCCCCTCGTGGTGCAGGGGGCGCTCACCGGTCGGCTGCTCGCCGGGTTCTTCGACGCCGACGACCAGTCCCTCTGGGTGGTGGTGGGCGTGGCGGCGTTCCTCGGCGCGGGCTATAGGGTGCCCCTTGCGGCGGTGATGTTCACCGCCGAGGCGACGGGACGCCCGGGCTTCGTGGTGCCGGGACTGATCGCCGCGACGATCGCCCAGCTGGTGATGGGGACGGCTTCGATGTCGGCCTACCAGCGCCGCCGGCGCGACGGGCACATGGAGCAACGCGCCGACCTGCCCATCGCCACCGTGCTCTCGACCGACCCGGCCGTCGCCCACGGCTCGGACACGGTCGCCCAGTTCTTCACCGAGCACGTGGCCCTCGCTCGTCGCCAGGCCGTGCCCCTGGTCGACGCCGAGGGCCACCATCGCGGGATGGTTGTGCTCGACGACATCCTGGCGATCGAGCCCGAGTCCTGGCCCGGCGTGACCCTCGCCGACGTGGCCCGCTACGACGTGCCCGTCGGCCGCCCCGACTGGACCCTCGGCCGGGCACTGCGAGCGATGATCGACGGCGACGTGGATCACCTGCCGGTCGTCGATGCCGCCGGGCGACTCCGGGGGATGGTCACCAGCGCCGCCATCATCGACCGGACCGCACTGATGGACCGTCTCGACGGTGGCGGCGACCGGTGACCGTGACCTTCCGCGTCGTCGACCGGGCCGAGGCCCGTGACCCCCACCTGCGAGACGAGCTGCTGGGGACCTGGGTGGCGGTCACCGATGCTGGTGGAAGCGTGGGGTTCGTGGCCCCGGCCCCGATCGCCGAGATCGCCGCCGCCATCGACCTCGCTCTGGCTCGGGTCGCCGATGGCCGGGACCGGTTGGGGGTGCTCGTCGCCGACGACGGTGCGGTCGTCGGCCTCGGTCTCCTGGTGGGCCGGGGCCCGGCGATCTTCGATCACTGGCGCACCGTGCTGCGGGTGATGGTCCACCCCGATCACCAGGGCCGCGGCGCGGGCCGCACCCTGGTGGAGGGCCTCCACGATGCGGGTCGGTCCCTCGGCCTAGAGCACCTCCAGCTGACCGTACGCGGCGGCGAGGGCCTCGAGGCGTTCTGCGCCCGGTTCGGCTACGAGGTGGTCGGCCTCCACCCCGGCGCGGTCCGGGTGGCACCCGGCGACGACCGTGACGAGCTCATGCTCGTCGCCCGCCTCGCCTGATCCGGGTCGGGCGCTGCCCGCGCATCGCCCTGACCGCACCTGGGCGCGCGGCGGGGGATCAGGCGGGTCCGCAATGTGGGTTGAGGGGCGCCAGGGCGGTGCTGGCATCCTGGGACCCGGTCGTCGGATGAGGTCGCGAGCGCTGTGGGAGACGAGGACGAACACGGCGAGGAGGCCATGGCCCTCGACGAACCCGGCGTGGCGCCCCCCGCTGATGCCGGGCCTTCGGCCGCGGACGGTCGTTCCGACCCCGACGGCGTGCCCGCGGGTGCCCCGGAGGGCGGGCTCGCGAGCGTGGAGACGGTGGCGGATCGACTGCGAGCGGCCACCGTGCTGTTGGAGGCCGTGGCCGCAGAGCGGTCGCACCTGCGGGCGTTGCCCACCGATGAGCGGATCCGGTTCCTCAACGCGGCGGGTGACGTGTTCTCGCCCGACGTCGAGGCGCGCCGCCGCCAGTCCAAGGCCCGCCGCCGCCAGGAGAAGGCCGAGAAGTTGCGGCGCGACGAGGCGGCGCTCGACCGCACCGGCATCCGGGCGTTGCGGGCCCGACCGGTGTTCACCACGCCCAACGTGTTCGCCCCCGAGGGCTTCACCCCCGGTGAGCTCACCGCCGGCGAGCTCACCGCCGAGACCGCGAGCGAGCCCACCCTCGAGGCCCCGAGCGACCCCTGCGCCGAGACCCCGAGCGAGCCCGACGGTGATAGCGGTCCCGGCCCTCGGCGCGGCACCCGTCGGCGAGACGACGGAGCGTCGGGGGAGGAGCATCACTGTTACGTCTGCAAGCGGCACTACGCCGAGATCCACCACTTCTACGACCAGCTCTGTCCCCCGTGCGCCGAGCTGAACCACCGCAAGCGCACCGAGACGGCCGACCTGCGCGGCCGGGTCGCCCTGCTCACCGGCGGCCGGGTGAAGATCGGCTACCAGGCCGGCATCAAGCTGCTGCGCGCCGGGGCCGAGCTGATCGTCACCACCCGGTTCCCCCGCGACGCCGCGCTGCGCTACGCGGTTGAGCCCGACTTCGCCGACTGGGGCGACCGCCTGGAGGTGTTCGGCCTCGACCTGCGCCACACGCCGAGCGTCGAGGAGCTGTGTCGTCACCTGTCGGCCACCCGCAGCCGGCTCGACTTCGTCGTGAACAACGCGTGTCAGACCGTCCGTCGCCCGCCCGAGTTCTACGCCCACATGATGGAGGCGGAGATTGCGGCGTTGCGGTCGATGCCGGCCGATGTGCGCGCCGTGCTCGGCGACCACGACGGCCTGGCCGGCTACCACCTGCTGGCCGACGCCCCCGCCGAGCTGGGCGAGGGGGGCGACGTCGCCGCCTCGGCCCGCTCTGCTCTGCTCTCCCAGGCCCGCCTGTTGGCCGAGGACCACGAGCCCCGCGGTCACCTGTTTCCCGAAGGTCACCTCGACCAGGACCTCCAGCAGGTCGACCAGCGCGACCGGAACTCGTGGCGACTCACGCTGCACGAGGTCTCCACCGTCGAGCTGCTCGAGACCCAGCTGGTCAACGCGGTGGCGCCCTACGTCCTCAACGCTCGGCTCAAGGCGTTGATGCTGCACACCCCCGAGCGCGACAAGCACATCGTCAACGTCTCGGCGGTCGAGGGCCAGTTCTACCGGCGGTTCAAGACCACCAAGCACCCGCACACGAACATGGCCAAGGCGGCGCTCAACATGATGACCCGCACCTCGGCCACCGACTACCACGCGGATGGCATCCACATGAACAGCGTGGACACCGGCTGGGTCAGCGACGAGGACCCGTTGCCCATCGCCGCCCAGAAGCGGGCTGAGCACCGCTTCCACCCGCCGCTCGACATCGTCGACGGCGCGGCCCGCATCGTCGACCCGATCATCGACGGGGCCAACACCGGCACCCACGTGTGGGGCCAGTTCCTCAAGGACTACAGCCCGACCGACTGGTAGGCCGTGGGTGGGTCCCGGCGCGTTCTGGCCACCCTGGTGGGGCCCACCGAGGCACGAGGGTGGCAGTTTCGGATCTGTCGCGGTGGCAGTCGGGTCAGATGTCAGGTGCCGAGGATGACCGGGTCGCCGAGCTCGATCGGACCGGGTTCGACCACCGCGGCGTAGACGCGGCTCACGGGGCCCTTGCGGTGGTGCATCCGGTTGAAGCGACCGTCGGCGAACCACCGGGCATTCTTGGGGCACGGCAGGGCGTAGGCCCACACCTCGCAGGTGACCTCGCCGATCTGCAGGAGGGCTCCGGGGCGGACCCGTTCCCAGGGCAGGGCGGTGACCGTGATGTTCTCGCCGGCGCGGCCGGGGGCGAGGGTGTCACCGGTGGCGACGAAGGCGTCGATGACCTGGGTGCTCCACAGGCACAGGGCCTGCCACGGACGGCCGTGGTGGTCGCGGCTGGCCTGGCGGTCGCCGACCACCCCGCCCCAGCCGACCTCGATGCGGGGGGTCGAGACCTTGGGCACGCCGCCGTCGGAGGTGGCCAGGTGGACCACGGTGCCCACCGCGGCCGGGCCGAGAGCACCCGATGCCCGCACCGCAGCCGCTGCGGCCCGCCACTCGTCCCACACGGTGGTGAGTCGGCGCTCCAGCGGGGTGTCGGTCGCGTCGACGGCGATGGCGATGCGTGCTCGGTGCTCGGCGATGGTGGCGACCGTTCCCTCGTCAACGGGTAGACCGTCGGTGAGCTGGTCGACGAAGAGCAGGGCGTTGCGCAGCGTCGCCTCGGCGTCGTCGGCGGTGAAGGCGTGGGGCCCGACGCGAGCGACGACCTCCCCGTCCCCGGAGTCGCCGTCGGACCCGCCCGATGGCGGGGGCTCCTCGGCCGATGTCAGGGGCACGCTCAGCCGATGTCGGCGCGACCGAACACGCCGCTCTTGACCACGGCCCGGCTGAAGGGCTGGGCCAGCTCGAGCAGGCGCGCGCAGCCCTCGTCGCCCAGCCCCTGCCACGGTGGGAGGGCCGCCGCGTCGGTGCGGTCCTCGATGCGCTGGCGCAGCTCCTTGCCCTCGGCGGTGAGGGCGCCGTCGGCGTCGAGCAGGCCCCGTTCGCGGAGGCGGTCCTTGGCCGCGGCCCACATCTCGTCGGTGAACCCACGGGTGAGCTGGAGGATCGACTCGGGCAGGCCCATCGACTCGCTGGCGGCGTGGGTGACGAGCACGTCGCCGTTGTCGAGGTTCTCGAGCGTCAGGGCCGCGATGTGGCCGTCGCCGCGATGCTCTCGCAGCAGGGTGATGGCGTGGAACAGCTCCATGTGGGGCTCATCGGGCCAGGGCAGGGCGGCGTGGGCGGCGTACAGCGGTCGGCCCTCGGGTGAGCAGCACGACGCCGCGGTGCGCGCCAGGCGGGCCGCCTCGGGCAGGTCCGGGTGGTCGATGAGGTCGCCGAGCATGCGGCGCAGGGACTTGTCGGCCCCGTCGTTGCGGGCGTCGATCACCTGCTGGGGCGAGGCCAGCTCCCAGGCCGCCGGCAAAGCGCTCCGCACCAGCTCGGGCTGGAAGTTGAAGAACGTGGCCACCACGACCTCCGAGCCCACCGCACCCATGGCCGCGGCCCGCGACGCGAAGTACCCGGCGTGGCCCTCGATGCCGAGCGCCGCGTAGTTGAGGTTCGCCTCGGGCGAGAAGTAGATGAAGGCGTGGAGCGGCTCGAGGCGCTGGTAGAGGTTTCGGGCGGTGGCGGAGTCGACCATGGCCGTGCACCCTACGGCCTCCTCCCGCAGGCCCCGGTCTGTCGAGAAACACGGCCCCTGTGTCACGATCCGTTCTGGAGGCAGGGTTCACGCTGCAGGCCGAATCCTGCCCTCAGAAGCGCGGGTGTCAGGATGGGGTTCAGCGGACCTCGGCGACCTCGTAGGTGAGGCGGGTCCCGTCGAGGCTGCCCTTGCCCACGGCCTGGACCAGGTTGAGCCAGGCGTACTGGGGGGCGCCGGTCTCGAAGCGGGGGGCGATGTAGATCGGGGCCGCGCCAGGCCCGCCGCTCAGGTCCATCCGCCCGCCGTAGGTGACGTAGACGATGGCCCCGTCGTCGGTCTCGATCGTCGAGCGCACGTCGACGGTGCCGACCGGGCCGGCGACGGTGAGCCAGTCGGCCGAGGCGCGACCCTTCAGCCGCCCCGACAGCCGCTCGCCGGTGACGGTCAGCGACTCGACCTCGGCCACGATCCGCATCCCCGCCGGGCCCTCGCCCACGAAGATCTGCTCGTCGGCCAGGGCGATGTCGATGCGACACAGCGGGACCAGCTCGATGCTCATGGCCGGACCGTACCGCCGCCCGCCAAGGGGCGCTCGGTCTGTCTACGGGTCGGGGCCGGGCGTTGGCGGCGTTCCAGGGTCCGGACCGGAGGATCCCCCACGGGAAGCCCGGCACCGTGCCGCGAGATCTCGGAGCTCGGGGAGCGCCGCGTGGTCCTTGGGCCGGTTGGCCGGGGCCGCGCCGGGGGTCATGTCCCCGATCTCGACGAGCCAGGCGACGTACTTCTCGGGGCTGTCGAGCCGACGCCCGTCCCAGAGGAGGCTCTGGTCGTCGGGGGTGGGAGGCGGTGCGTTCCGCAGGACGCGGTCGACCTCGTCGATGTCGACCTCGATGATCCGGTCGCCGGCGCCAGCCATGCCCCCGAGTGTACGGCTTGTCTCGGGCTCCATGTCGGGGCTGACATCGAACGACCGGCCCTCCCCGTGACTCGGCGCCGACCCGGGAAGATCGACTCCGATCCGATCGGTAGCCTGCGCCGGTCGTCGGAGCTGGAGGGTGAGGGCACTCGGTGGAGCGGTTCGGTGAGAAGGTCAGCTTCATCTGGTCGGTGGCGGACCTGTTGCGGGGCGACTACAAGGCCTCCGAGTACGGGCGGGTGATCCTCCCGCTGGTCACCCTGCGTCGCCTCGACTCCGTGCTCGCCCCGACGAAGGACGCGGTGGTGAAGACCCACCGGGCGCACACCGGCGGCCCCGACTCGCTCGACGCCAAGCTGTCGAACATCACCGGCCACAAGGGCGTGTGGAACCACAGCCCGTTCACGATCCACCGCCTGCTCGACGCGCCCGACGAGCTCGAGCTCAACCTTCAGCGCTACATCGCCTCGTTCTCGCCGACGGTGCGCGACACCTTCGACCAGTTCGGCTTCCGGACCCACGTGGAGCGCCTGGCCCGCACCGGACTGCTCTACCAGGTGCTGTCACGCTTCGCGGCGATCGACCTCCACCCCGACGCCGTGGCCAACGAGGCGATGGGCTACCTCTACGAGGAGCTGATCCGGCGCTTCTCGGAGCAGTCGAACGAGACGGCGGGCGAGCACTTCACGCCCCGCGAGGTGATCCGGCTCATGGTCGAGCTGCTGTTCTCGGCCGACGCCGAGGCGCTCTCGAGCCGGGGCGCGGTGGTGAAGAGCCTCTATGACCCGGCGTGCGGCACCGGCGGGATGCTGACCGTCGCCGGTGACTGGCTCGGCGAGCACAACCCGCACGCCCGGCTGCGCACCTTCGGCCAGGAGCTCAACCCCGAGTCCTACGCCACGTGCCGCTCCGACATGCTGCTGAAGGGCGAGAACGCCGGCAACATCCACCTGGGCAACTCCTTCACCGACGACGCCCTGGCGGGGGAGACCTTCGACTACATGTTGGCCAACCCGCCCTTCGGGGTGGAGTGGAAGAAGGTCGAGGACCAGATCAAGGGCCAGCACCAGTCGCTCGGCTTCCGGGGTCGCTTCGGCGCCGGGTTGCCCCGCATCAACGACGGGTCGCTGCTGTTCCTCCAGCACATGGTCTCGAAGATGAGGCCCGACGCCGAGGGTGGCAGCCGCCTGGCCATCGTGTTCAACGGGAGCCCGCTGTTCACCGGGGCGGCCGGGTCCGGCGAGTCCGAGATCCGCCGCTGGATCATCGAGAACGACTGGCTCGAGGCCGTCGTGGCCCTGCCCGACCAGCTCTTCTACAACACCGGCATCTCCACCTACTTCTGGGTGGTGACCAATCGCAAGGCGCCGGGACGGCAGGGCAAGGTGATGCTGGTCGACGCCCGGGCGAGCTGGGTGAAGATGCGCAAGAGCCTGGGCGACAAGCGCAAGGCGATCAGCGACGAGCAGATCGCCGAGATCACCCGCCTCTACGTCGACGGCGCGTCGGACGAGCAGCGCGACGACGAGCGGGTCAAGGTGTTCGCCAACGAGGCGTTCGGCTTCCAGCGCATCACCGTCGAGCGGCCGCTGCGCCTGCGGTGGGAGGTGACCGGCGAGACGATCGCCGCGGTCCTGGAGGCGAGGGCCGTGACCAAGGTGGACGACGAGGCGCGGTCGGTGTTGGACGCCGCGCTGGCCGAGCGCACCGGTGCGCGCCTCGCCGACAGGGCCGAGGCCGCAGCCCTCGTCGCCGATGTCCTCGCCGCCGCTGGGGTGAAGGGCAAGCCGCTGGCGAAGGCGGTGCTCGACGCCCTGGCCGTTGCCGACCCCGACGCCGACCCGGTGACCGACGCCCAGGGCCGCCCGGTGCCCGACCCCGACCGGCGCGATGCCGAGAACGTGCCCCTGCCCGAGGTGCCCGTGCGCTTCGAGCCCGACGTCGGTGACCGTCTGGCGTCACCGGAGTACCGCCAGGCCGTCGACGCCTACGTCACCGCCGAGGTGCTGCCCTTCGTGCCCGATGCCTGGGTCGACCACAGCCGCACCAAGATCGGCTACGAGGTCCCCCTCACCCGCCACTTCTACCGGTACGTCCCGCCGAGGCCCCTGGCCGAGATCGACGCCGAGCTCAAGTCCCTCGAAGCCGAGATCCAAGCCCTGCTGGGCGAGGTCACGGAGTGAGCGGGTCGACACTCCGAGCGTTCGCAGAAGTAAGGCTCGGCCGGCAGCGTTCACCGCAGCATGCCGAGGGTCATCATATGGTTCCCTACTTGCGCGCCGCTAACGTCAAGCCCGGAGCGCTGGACCTGTCGGACGTGAAGACGATGAACTTCACGCCGAGCGAGCAGCAGGTGTTCTCCCTTCAACCCGGTGATGTGCTGGTGACGGAGGGGGCAGGCAGCCTCCGCGCGGTGGGGGCCGCTGCGGTCTGGCACGGAGGGCAAGACGGAGTGGTGTGCTTCCAGAACACGCTGGTGCGGCTCCGACCGAGAAAGGGAGTCGCAGATGCTCGCTTTCTCGCCTGGTGGGCGCAGTTTGCCCATGGCGATGGGGTGTTCGCGGCGGTCGCAGGAGGCGTCAATATCTTCCACCTCGGCGCACAGCGCGTCAGTGGCCTTCGGACATCGTTTCCTCCCCTCGACGAGCAGCGGCGGATCGCCGATCACCTCGCCGCCGAGACCGCCCGCATCGACGCCCTCATCGCCAAGCGCCAACGCCAGATCGAACTGCTTGACGAGCGTGATCTCGCTCGTGTCTGGAGCGCGATCACCGGGCGGGAACAGACCGGTCCCCGAACCGCTTTGGGCCCGTCGTGGTTGGGGGCGACGCCTGACGGCTGGCCGGTCGCTTCGCTCGGCACACAGTTCGAGGTGACTCTCGGCAGGATGCTCAACGCTGAGCGTGAAGCCGGTGAAGACCAGCGGCCGTACATCAGGAACGTGAACGTTCGCTGGGACGTGGTGGACCTATCCGATGTGGCGACGATGAACTTCCCTGCGGCTGAGCGTCTTCGTCTGCGCCTACGGGGAGGCGACGTCGTAGTGAACGAGGGTGGAGCTGGGATCGGGCGGACCGCTATCTGGCGGGACGAACTCGATGAGTGCTACTTCCAGAAGTCGGTACTGCGTCTCAGGCCCCTGGCCCATACCCACCCAGCGTGGATCGTTGAGTGCATGCGTGTTGCCGTCGCGCTCAAGGTGTTCCTCGTGGAGGGCAACACCGCCACAATCCCCCACGTCCCAGCTGAAGCGCTGCGTGCCCACCGGTTCCCGTTTCCTCCGGCGGAGGTGCAGGCAGCACTGCTCGATGAGCTTCATTCGGCGCGTACGGATGACCGTGCCCTGACCACTCTCCTGAACCGCCAGATCGGCCTGCTTCGGGAGCGGCGGCAGGCGATGATCACGGCGGCGGTGACGGGGGAGCTGGTCGTGTCCTGAGGGACGCCTTGTGTTCGCCATCGAGACTCGGAAATCCCTGAAGAAATAGGGCGAAAACGGGTGTAGGACGAACGTGAGTTCGGTAAACTCCTGGGCATGGGAGACACCATCGGGACGAGCTGGCCGCCAGCCGAGGATCACAGCGCCGAGGTCATTGATCTCGCCGCGCTGCTCGACGGTGACGTGGCGTCGTTGCCCGAGGCAGCCCTGGTCGAGCAGCTGCTCGCGTTGCACCGGGTCAAGGCCCGCATCGACGGGGCGTTGTCGCGGGTGGTGAGCGTGTTCGACGCCAAGAAGACCTGGGCCGCCGACGGGGCCCGCTCCGGCCCCGGGTGGCTCGCGGCGCGCGTCGACCAGTCGACCACCGTCGCCAAGGCCGAGGTCGCCTTGGCCCGCGACCTGCGCGCCATGCCCGTCGTGGATGCCGCGGCGCGGACCGGGCGCCTGGGGCGGGCCAAGGTGGAGTTGTTGGCCAAGGTGCGCACCCCGGAGGTCGCCGGGTACTTCGCGGAGCACGAGACCTATCTCGTGGGTGAGGTGGCCAAGCTGCGCGTCGATGGGGCCCGCCGGTTCCTCGCCGCCTGGCAGCAGCAGGCCCGGATGATGGTCGGGTGGACCGACCCTGAGGGCCCTGAGCCCGAGGCCGAACCCCGGGTGGCGGTGAACCTGACCCCGACCTTCGACGGGCGGTTCGTGCTCGACGGGGAGATGGACGCCGAGCACGGCGCCATCGTGCGCAACGTCATCGCCGCGGAGGTCGACGAGATGTTCCGCGTCGGGGTGTTCAGCTCCACCGATGGGCTCACCCCCGCCCAACACCGCGGTCAGGCGTTCATCGAGATCGTTCTGCGCAACGGGCGGGCCGGGATGAAGCACGGCGAGATCCGCCCGTCGGTCGAGGTCATCGTCGATGAGCGCACCCTGGCCGGCCAACCCATCACCGACCTCGCCGATCTGGCGTCGCGGGTCTGTGAGATCGTCGACGGCGGGCCCATCGCGCCGGCCACGGTGCGCCGGTTCCTCTGCGAGGGCACCGCCCATCGCCTCGTCCTTTCCGCTGAGGGCGAGGTCCTCGACTGCGGCTTCGACATCCGTCTCGCCAACAGGGCCCAACGCCGGGCTCTGCGCCACCGCGACGGAGGCTGTGGGTTCCCCGGTTGCGCCGCCCCCGCCGCCTGGTGCGACGCTCATCACGTCGAGCCGTTCGATCCGGTCAACGAGACCGGCCCGACGAACATGGCCAACCTCGTCCTGCTCTGCAAGTTCCATCACCACTTGGTCCACGAGGGCGGCTACCAGATGACCCTCGCACCTGACGGCGCGGTCGAGGTCCGAAGACCGGACGGAACTCCCCTCACCCCCTGCCGGCCCCGCCGCAAGACCGCCGAGCCCGACGAGATCGTCGCCCTCACCCGACGACGAGCCGACGAGCTCCGACGAGCAGCAGAGCTCCGACAAGCTGCGTAGGTCAGGCGCGCGGTCATCTTGCCCGTGTTGAGTCTGGCGAGGGCACCGGGATCCTCCGCATGCCGGCGGTCGCCCCGGGCTGTGAGGGCTGTGACCACCCCGCCCACACCCGCCGCCGCGCGAGAGAGCCGGCGCGCTGAGCGGAGGGGGGGCCAAGTCACGCGTGCCCGGTGGAGGCCGTGGCGCCGCCGGGGAGTGGGGCCTACCGCAACGGCAGCCGTCTGACCCTGACGCGTTCGTCCTCGAGCACGGCGACGGCGCCAGCTTCGAGGTCATCGGCGATGTCGACAAGGTTCGCGAGGAGCAGGGCCGCGAGCGGCCCAGCGAGTCGTGGCGAGCGAAATCGGAGGAGGATGACGGAGGGACGAAGGCTGGCGCTCTCGACCAGGAGGAAGCCGAAGTCGGTGTCAGCCGAGATGAGGAACCGGTCTTCGTCGAGTGTTCGCTTGAGGATGACGGCGTCCGAAGCGGTGGCCAGGCCGATGTCGCGGGTGTGGACGACGTCATGACCCGCGCTGCGAAGCTGGTCGGCGAAGAGCGGGGAGAGGTTCTGGTCAATCAGAAACCTCATGCCGGCTGACGGAGGGGGAGCTGTCGCTCCCGGACGGCTTCAGCTGCGTAGCGCAGGGCCTCGGCGACGTCTTCGGCTTCAAGGTCAGGGAGCTGAATGACGATCTGATCGGTCGACATGGCGTCGGCGACCATGGCCACGACGGTGGCCACCGGGATGCGCACGTCGCGGATGCAGGGCTGACCGCCCATCTTCCCGGCCTCGATGGTTATCCGATCGAACGTCATGAGTGGAGCGTATGCCGTCGACGGGTGACCGGTCTCGGAGGACTGCCCCCGATCGTCGGACCCGAATCCACGTCAGATCTCGTTCCACCGTCGGGCGGGGACGAAGCGGGTCAGGTGCTTCGGGTTCGTCGTGGCCCCCACCACCACCACCTCGTCATGGAGGACGGCGAGGCCGGTGGCTTGAGCGGCGAGGGTGACATCGCCATCGAGAGCGAGGTGGGGCGCCCGCACCAGCTCTCGTCGGACACCTGGCGTACCATCGGCTCGACCGAGAGGGGAGGCGGCCTTGCCGGGAGTGCACTCGGAGGACGTGTTCGAGGCGGCCATTCAGGCCTGGCTGCTCGACCACGGGGGCTACACGTCCGGGGTGGCCAGCAACGTCGACCGGGCCCTCGGCCTCGACACCGCTGAGCTCTTCGCCTTCATCGGCGAGACCCAGGCCGACGCGTGGCACCGGCTGGTCGCCCTGCACGGCGGCGACCCCGACGACGCCCAGCGCCGCTTCGTCGCCCGCCTGGCCGCCCAGCTCGACGCCCGGGGCACCGTCGACGTGCTGCGCCACGGCGTCGACGACCTGAACGTCACCATCCGCCTCGCCTACTTCCGGCCCGCGTCGGGCCTGAACCCCGACCTCGCCGCTCGCTACGCCGCCAACCGCCTCACCGTCATCCGCCAGCTCCACCACTCCGCCGCCCGGCCCGACCAGTCGATCGACCTGGCCCTCTTCGTCAACGGCCTGCCGGTCGCGACCGCCGAGCTCAAGAACCCGCTCACCGGCCAACGGGTCGACGACGCCGTGCGCCAGTACCTCGACGAGCGCGACGGCACCGACGCGGTGCTGCGGCGCAGCGTGGTGCACTTCGCCGTCGACCCCGACCAGGTGATGATGACCACCCGGCTCGAAGGGCGAGCGACCCGCTTCCTGCCGTTCAACCAGGGCACCGCCGGGGCCGGCCAGCCCGGCGGCGCCGGCAACCCCGCCCCGGCCGGCGGTCACCACGCGACGGCGTACCTGTGGCGCGAGGTGTGGGCTCGCGAGCCCTGGCTCGACCTGCTGGCGCGCTTCGTGCACCTCGAGCAACCCGAACCGGGCCAGCGGTCGCGGGCCGCACGAGCCCAGGGCCAGCCGATCTTCCCGCGGTTCCACCAGTGGCACGCGGTGCGCACCCTCGCCGCCCACGCCCGCGAGCACGGCGCCGGGCACCGCTACCTCGTCCAGCACTCCGCCGGGTCGGGCAAGTCCAACACCATCGCCTGGCTCGCCCACCGCCTGTCGTCGCTGCACGACGCCGATGATCGCAAGGTGTTCGACAAGGTCATCGTCATCACCGACCGGCGGGTGCTCGACCGCCAGCTGCAGGACACCATCTTCCAGTTCGAGCACGCCCACGGCGTCGTGGCCAAGATCGACACCGACTCGGCCCAGCTGGCCGACGCCCTCGCCGGGGCCGAGGCCAAGGTGGTCATCACCACGCTGCAGAAGTTCCCCTTCGTCGTCGACCAGGTCGGCGACCTGGCCGGGTCGCGCTTCGCGGTGCTGATCGACGAGGCCCACTCCTCCCAGGGCGGTGAGAGCGCGACGACGATGACTGCCGTGCTGCGGGGCCCGGCCGCCGCGTCGGTACCCGACACGCCGGTGCCCGATGCGCCGGACATGGACGGCGAGGCCAGGAGCGACGGTCGCGAGACCCCGGCCGACGGGCAGGACGAGGTCGCCGCCGCCCTCGCCGCTGCCGTGGCCGCCCGCGGGCCGCAGGACAACCTCTCGTTGATCGCCTTCACCGCCACCCCCAAGGCCCGCACCCTCGAGATCTTCGGGCACCGGGGCCGCGATGCCGACGGCGAGCCCACGCACCGGGCGACCCACGTGTACTCGATGCGCCAGGCCATCGAGGAGCGGTTCATCCTCGACGTGCTCCGCAGCTACACCACCTACACCACCTACTTCCGGCTCGAGAACGCCGGCCTCGACGACCCCGAGGTCGACAAGCGCGAGGCGGCAGCCAAGATCGCCGCCTACGTGTCGCTCCACGGTGAGGTGGCGGCCCAGAAGGCCCGGGTGGTCGTCGACCACTTCCGGGCCCACACCGCCGCCCAGATCGGAGGCCGGGCGAAGGCCATGGTCGTGTGCCGCTCCCGGCTCCACGCCCTGCACATGCACCGGGCCATCAGCGCGCACGTCGGGTCCCACGGCATCAGCGGCGTGTCCGCCCTGGTGGCCTTCAGCGGGTCGCTCACCGACCCCGACACCGGCCGGAGTCACACCGAGGGAGGCGTGAACGGCTTCCCCGAGTCCGAGACCGCGGCGCGCTTCGCCACTGCGGAGCACCAGATCCTCGTCGTGGCGGAGAAGTTCCAGACCGGCTTCGACCAGCCCCTGCTGCACACGATGTTCGTCGACAAGCCCCTGACCGGGGTCAACGCGGTGCAGACCCTGTCGCGCCTCAACCGCATCGCACCGGGCAAGGACAGCACGTTCGTCCTCGACTTCGTGAACGACGCCGAGGCGATCCAGTCCGCCTTCGAGCCGTTCTACGACGCGTCGCTCGCCATCCCCACCGACCCCAACGCCCTCTTCGATGCCCGGGCCGAGCTCGACCACTACGACGTGATCCGTCCCGTCGATGTCGACGCCCTGGCCGCGGCCTGGTTCGCCCTCGCCGGCACCGATCGGGCCCGCAGCGACACCCACGGCCGGCTGTATGCGCACCTCGAGCCCGCGGTCCGCCGCTTCGGCGAGCTGGAGGGCGACGACCCCGACGCGTTCCGCACCGCCCTCGACCGCTTCGTCTCGCTCTACACCTTCGTCACCCAGATCCTGCCGCTGGCCGACACTGCGCTGGAGAAGCGTTACCTCTACTGCCGGCTCCTGGCCCTGCGCCTGCCGGTGCGCCCGTCGGTCACCCTCGACCTCGACGTCGCCCTGACCCACCTGCGCGTGGCCGAGACCGGCCGCCATGCCATCGAGCTCGAGGGAGACGGCGAGCCGCTCGTCGCCTTCCCCGCCGACGGCGGCGGTTCGCC
Organism: Iamia sp.; assembly: GCF_035575815.1. Classification (NCBI taxonomy): domain Bacteria; kingdom Bacillati; phylum Actinomycetota; class Acidimicrobiia; order Acidimicrobiales; family Iamiaceae; genus Iamia; species Iamia sp. The sequence goes on along the minus strand of NZ_DATLXO010000086.1, from coordinate 4,428 downwards.
GTACCTGCCGGGGATGGAGCCGCTGTCGGAGGTCCTGGCCCGGTTCAACGAGGCCTACGGCGGCACCATGTCCGACGCGGATCGGCTCAACATCGACGGCCTCGGCGCCCGCATGGTCGACGACGCCCTGCTCCAGGCCCAGGCCGTGGCCAACACCGATGCCAGCTTCGCCCAGGTGTTCGAGGACCGCTTCGGGGAGTTCGTGGCCGGCCACCTCAAGGGCAACGAGGGGCTGCTGATCCGCCTGCTCGACGAGCCCGACTTCTCCGAGCTGGTGAAGGACCACCTGCGGCCGTGGGTCCAGGCCCGGGCCCGGGTGCGTCACGACGCCACCGCGCCCATCGGCGACCTGTTGGGCCGGGAGGAGGGCCAGACCCTCGAGCTGAAGTCGACCCTGCGTTGGGACCTGGCCGCGAGCGCCACGAACAAGGGCCTGGAGCAGGCGGTGGTGAAGACGGTGGCCGCGTTCCTCAACGGCCGCTTCGGTGGCGTGCTGCTCGTCGGCGTCGACGACGTGGGTGGCGTCGTGGGCCTCGACCACGACTTCGCCAGCCTCGCCAAGGAGGGCCACGCCGATCGCGACCGGTTCCGGCTCCACCTCACCCAGCTGCTGGTCAACGCCGTGGGGGAGGCGGCCACCAGCCAGGTCATCGTCGCCATCGAGTCCATCGACGGCCATGACATCGCCCGCCTCCACGTCGAGCCCTCGGCCTTCCCGGTCATCCAGGAGGTGAAGGGCGTGCCCACCCTGTGGGTGCGCCTCGACGCCGGCACCCGGGCCGTGACCGACCCCGCCGAGATCGACCGCTACATCGCCACCCGCTGGCCGAGCGGGTAGCAGCCCGCAGCGGTTGCAGCCTGCAACCAGCTGCTAGCATCCTGCGACATGAGGACGCTGTACTTGCGCAACGTGCCCGACGAGGTCGTCGAGCGGCTGGAGCGCCTCGCCGCCCTCGACGCCACCTCGGTGGGGGCGGTAGCGGTGAGGGAGCTGGCGGAGGTGTCGCGCCGAGCGGACAACCCGGCGCTGCTCGGTGCCCTGCCCGACCTGGACGTTGACGTCGCCACGATCGTCGACGACGTGGAGGCGGGGCGCGCCGAGCGGTGATGGTGGTCGACGCCTCCGCCGCGCTGTCCGCCCTGCTCCATGCGGGTCCGGCACGCGACGCCCTCGGTCGCGAGCAGCTGCACGCCCCGCACCTCATCGACTCCGAGGTGGCCAGCGGGTTGCGTCGCCGGGTGGCGGCGCGGCAGATGGAACCCGACGCCGGGTGGGCGACCCTCGACACCTGGCGACGCCTCGGGATGACCCGGTACCCGGCGTTCTCGATGCTGGGGCGGGCCTGGGAGCTGCGCGACAACCTCTCGGCGTACGACGCGTCGTACGTGGCGCTGGCCGAGCTGCTCGGCTGCAGCCTGCTCACTGCGGACGCTCGGCTGAGCCGCGCGCCCGGTGTGCGCTGCCCGATCACCGTCGTGCCTCGATAGCCGCGGTACCGACACCAGCTCGGTTGGCGCACCGCACTCCGGCGCCAGCGGTCTCTCAGCCTCGGCCGGGGTCGAACCAGTCCAAGCCCTCGAACCGGGCGAAGTCCCGGTCGGCCGATGCCAGTTGGCACCCGTGGGCGAGGGCCAAGGCAGCCAGCCACGCATCGGGAACGAGGTTCGCTCGGATCCGGGCATCGGAACCGGCCAGGAGGCCGAAGCGGTCCCAGGCCGCCTTGGTCGGGGACAGGGCCCGGGCTCGGGGCGCGGTGCGGAGGGCGCCGACGAAGGCGAGCGCTTCGGCCATCGGCGCGGGGTCGGCGAAGATCCGGCGGTTGGTGACCACCCGGAGAAAGCCGGTGAGCGACAGGTCGGCCAGAGCCAGCTCCTCCTCTCCGACCACCAGGGCCGCTAGCCAGCGCTCGTAGACATCGTGGGCCGGCGCGTCCCGGTGGAACGCATAGACGAGGACGTTGACGTCGGGAAGGATCAGCGCCACCCGTCGGCGTCCAGCTCGCCCCAGACCGCGTCCCGGTCGAGCAGGTCGACCCTGAGGTGGCCCTTGCCCGTGCCATAGGTGGGCAGGGCCGGGATGGTGGCGGGCGCCTGGGGCTCCCCCGACGACAGCATCGTCCGCAGGCCGTCCTCGACCAGGCTGGTGAAGGTCCGCCCCTCGGCCGCGGCCTTGGCCTTGACCGCCTCTGCCAGGCCGTCAGGCAGATTGATGGTCGTGCGCATGCAGATGAGCATATCGCTCTGCTCTGCTGCCGTTTCGACGGGCAACCCTCCAAGACGCATCGTGCCCGGGTAACCCTGTTTCCTGGACCTGACGGGGCGTCAGATACTCTCGGCGGCGCCATGGACCTGCACTTCAGCGCCGCCGACGAGGCCTTCCGGGCCGAGGCGCGGGCGTGGCTCACCGACGCCCTGGACGGTGAGTTCGCGGTGGTGCGGGGGCGCGGCGGGCCCGGCGACGAGCACTCGCTGTTCGAGGCGCGCTGGGCCTGGGAGCAGCACCTCGGTGCCCACAGCTGGACGGGTGTGGCGTGGCCGACCGAGCACGGCGGGCGGAGCCTCACCCTGCACCAGCAGGTGATCTGGTTCGAGGAGTACGCCCGGGCCCGGGGCCCCGGGCGCCTCGGCCACATCGGCGAGGGCCTCGTCGGCCCGACGGTGCTGCACTTCGGCGACGACGAACAGAAGGCCCGGTTCCTGCCCGGCATCCGGGCCGGCACGGATCTCTGGTGCCAGGGTTACTCGGAGCCGAACGCCGGCAGCGACCTGGCCAACATCGCGACCCGCGCCGAGCCCGACGGCGACGACTGGGTGCTCACGGGTCAGAAGGTGTGGACGTCGCTGGCCCAGTGGTCGCAGTGGTGCTTCGTGCTGGCGCGCACGAATCCCGGTTTCCGCGAGGGCAGTTCCTCCAAGCACCAGGGCATCACGTTCTTCATGGTGCCCATGGACCAGGACGGCATCGAGATCCGGCCCATCCGCCAGGTGACCGGGACGGCGGAGTTCAACGAGGTCTTCTTCGACGGCGCCCGGGCCAGGGGCGCCGACGTCATCGGCGGTGTGGGCAACGGGTGGAAGGTGGCCATGGGCCTCCTCGCCTTCGAGCGTGGCGCCTCGACCCTCGGCCAGCAGCTCGCCTTCCGCAACGAGCTCGACACGGTGGTGGAGGCCCTGCGCGCCAGCGGCCGGATCGACGACCCCGTCATCCGCCAACGGGTGGCCCGCCTCCACGGAGAGCTGGAGATCATGCGGTGGAACACGCTCCGCGTGCTCTCGACCTCGGCCACTGACGTGCGCCCCGAGGCCCTCGTCACCAAGCTCTACTGGGCCACCTGGCACCGCGCCCTGGGCGAGCTGGCCGTCGACGCCGCCGGCGCGGGCTCGCTGCTCGGCCGGGAGCTCGAGGACCCCGAGCCCGGCGACGAGCTCACCGACGCCCAGCGCCTGTTCCTCTTCACCCGGGCTGACACGATCTACGGCGGGTCGAACCAGATCCAGCGCACCATCATCGGTGAGCGGGGCCTCGGCCTGCCCCGCGAGCCCGCCCCCGCCCCGGCGGCGGCCATTGCGAAGGGACCCTGAATGCCGTCGCTCTCCACCCCGCCGTCCTACGTGCCCGGCCACGGGTTGCTGGCCGACAAGGGCGTCGTGGTCACCGCCGCGGCCGGCACCGGCATCGGCTCCGCCGTCGCCCGTCGCGCCCTCGACGAGGGGGCCCGGGTGCTCATCAGCGACCTCCACGAGCGCCGCCTGGGCGAGACCGCCGAGCGCCTGGCGGACGAGACGGGTACCCGCCCGGCCACGGCGGTGTGCAACGTCACCGTCGAGGACGACATCGCCGGGTTGTTCACAGCGGCCACCGATGCGTTGGGCGGCGTCGACGTGCTGGTGAACAACGCCGGGCTCGGGGGGACGACGCCGATCGTCGACATGACCGACGAGCAGTGGTCGGTGGTGCTCGACGTCACCCTCACGGGCACGTTCCGGGTGACCCGGGCCGCGCTGCGCCACATGCGGGACCGGGGCGAGGGCGGCGTGATCGTCAACAACGGGTCGGTGCTGGGCTGGCGGGCCCAGGCCGGCCAGGCCCACTACGCCGCGGCCAAGGCCGGGGTCATGGCCCTCACCCGGTGCAGCGCGGTGGAGGCGGCCGAGCTCGGCGTGCGGGTCAACGCCGTCGCGCCCAGCCTGGCGATGCACCCGTTCCTGGCCAAGGTCACGAGCGACGAGCTGCTGTCCGAGCTCACCGAGCGCGAGGTCAGCGGCCGGGCGGCCGAGCCCTGGGAGGTGGCCAACGTGGTGGTGTTCCTGGCCAGCCCGTACTCGAGCTTCATGACCGGCGAGGTCGTCGCCGTGTCGTCCCAGCACCCGTGAGGGCAGAGCGGTGACCGCCGCGCCGACCGTCCTCGACGGGCTGGACGACGTCCG
>NZ_DATLXO010000085.1:0-24632 GCF_035575815.1 Iamia sp. | reverse complement strand
CAGGTCGCCGTCGAGGTCGACGTCGGGCTGGAGCAGCAGGCCGGCCCGGCTCTGGCGCACGGTGCGGGCCCAGTGGGAGTACAGGCCTCGGAGCGTGTCGGCCCTCCCCGCCGCGACCACCAGCACGTCGGGGCGGGCCAGCACACCGGGCATCACCGCTCCGTCGGGGTCGACCAGCTCCATGTCGTCGACCAGCAGCAGCAGCGGCGGCCGGGTCGGGTCGAGGCCCTCGAGCAGGGACGGCAGCGCGGCGGCCAGCTCCTCAGGCCGGATGACCGGACCCAGCCCCCCGTCGGCACCGAGGCTCGATCGGCGGCCGGCGACCACCGCGGTGGACCACCCGGCCCGTCGCGCCACCGCGCCGGTGACCGCCAGCACGGTGGTCCGCCCGGAGCGAGCGGGCCCGGCGACGAGGGCGTGCTCACCCTCATACAGCGTGAAGCCGGTCGGGGTGAGGGTCCGTTCGCTGACGCCGATGGTGAGATGCCGAGGCAGGGCGTCGAGGGCGGCATGGGCGGCGACGGTCTCGACCGTGACCTCGCGCGGCAGCGATCCGATGCCCACCGGCGCCCGCTGCGGCGCGAGGTGGAGGGCGCCGACGGCGACGACCTCGGCCCCGATGCCGGCCCCGGGTCGGGCGACCTGCACCTCGAGCCGACGCTCGGAGTCGACGGCGCGACCGGGGACGAACTCGGGCAGGTCGGTGGACCGGAACCCGGCCTGGGAGTAGTCGAGGTCGTCGCCCAGGCGGAAGAGGAGGAGCTGGCGCACGAGCCCCCGCAGCGGGCTGGCGAGGGTGGTGGTCCGGTCGACCGAGACGGCCATGTGGACCCCGAGCTCGGGGCCCTCGGTGAACACCCGGGCGAACCCGTCGAGCACGGGGCTGATGGCCTCGTCCCACTCGGCTCGAAACGGGCCCACGCCGTCGAGCAGCACCAGGATGCGGGCCTCGGTGGAGCGCGGCGAGCGCAGCCCGCGTCGTCGATCCAGCTCGCTGCGGAGCCAGGCGACGAGGCGGGCCTGGCGCTCGCGGTCGTTGGCGGGGACGACGGCGCCGACGTGGGGCAGTCCTTCGAGCACCTCCAGCTCACCGGTGCCGAAGTCGAGTGCGTACACGTGCAGGTCGTCGGGGGGGCTGGCTCGGGCGGCCGCCAGGGCGACGGTGGCGAGGGCGGTCGTGGTCCCGGTGCCGGGGAGCCCGGCGAGCACCAGGTTCCCGTCGGCGGGGAGCCATCCCGCGGGGACCTGCGTCTGGCGGTCCGGCATGTCGGCGAGGGTGAAGGTGACCTCGGACCCGACCTCGCCGAACGGCCTCGGCGTCGGTGCCGCGGCGCGGAGGTCGGCCAGCTCGACGTCGTCGGGCAGTGGGTCGGGCCACGGGCGCCGCGGGGCCGGGCGGCCGGAGGCGGCGTGCGCGGCGCGACACGCATCGACCAGCAGCGAGAGGTCGGTCGGGCCCTCGGTGCGCTCCACCCCGGTCGCCGACCCGCCGCCGGCGCCCAGGCGGAAGGGGCGGACGTCCACCGGGCCCGAGCCGGCCCGGGAGATGCCGGTGCTGAGGGCCGACTGCAGCGGGATCACCTCACCGGGCCCGAAACGGGCCAGGGCCCGTCCGGGCTGGGCCCGCCCGATGCGGGCTGCGTCGGGGACGTCGATCACATCCTTGGAGTCGCCGGTGTCCTGCACCCGCAGGGCGATGCGCAGGTTGGTGTTGGCCTTGATGTTCTCGCTCACCGCGCCGCTCGGGCGCTGGGTGGCCAGCACCATGTGCACGCCGAGGCTGCGACCGCGCTGGGCCACGCCGACGAGGGCCTCGACGAAGTCGGGCAGCTCGGCCTTCAAGGTGGCGAACTCGTCGATGACCACGACGAGCCGCGGGAGGGTGGGCAGATCCGGCTGGCGGAGGCGGCGGTAGGCGGGCACGTCGGGGGCCCCGGCGTCGCGGAGCACCCGCTCGCGGTAGCGCAGCTCGGCTTCGAGGCACCGCAGGGCCCGCTCCGCCAGGTGGGCGTCGAGGTCGGTGACCATGCCCACCGTGTGGGGCAGCCGGGCGCAGCGGTCGAAGGCGCTGCCGCCCTTGAAGTCGACCAGCACGAACGTGCAGTGGTCCGGCGACGACCCGGCCGCCAGCCCCGCCACCAGCGAGCGCAGCAGCTCGGACTTTCCGGCGCCGGTGGTGCCGGCCACGAGGCCGTGGGGGCCGTCGCGCACCAGGTCGAGGGCGAGGATGCCGTCCTCGGACACGCCGATCGGCCCGACCAGGTCGGGGTCGTCGCCGCCGGCGGCCCACCGCGCCGCGACATCGACGGCCGACGGCTCGTCCATGCCGAGGAGCGGGAGGAGGGCGACGATCGGCGGGAGGCCGGCCCCGGCCACGTCGAGCTCGGGGTCGTCGAAGCGGGCGAGGCCGCGAGCGGCCCGACGGGCGGTGGGCTCCGAGGCCCCGCAGGCCAACACGTCGTTCAGGAGGACGCCGGTGCGGAGGTGGTGCACCCGGGCCCGGCCGTCGTGATCCGCGACCTCGATCACCGTCGTGCACACCGCGGGGAGGCGGTCCTCGGTGGCGGCCACCACTATGCCGGCCACCCGGCCCGCGGCGCCGCGGAGCACCGAGCGCACCGGGGCCCGACGACCCTCGGTGAGGCTCTCGTCGTCGACCACGACGAGGGTGGCCGGCCCGGCGCCGTCCTCCCGAGCGCCGCGGTCGTCGGCCCGGCGCGCCTCGGCCGCCTCGAGCATGGCCCGGCACACCGCCTCGGCCCCGTCGGGGTCCTGGGTGATCAGCCGGTGCCCGGACCCGCCCGGGTCGAGGGTGTGGGGCAGCCACTTGGCCCAGTCCCAATCCCCGCCGTCCTCCGGCCCGCTCATCACCAGCGCGGGGAGGTCGGCCGGTCCGTGGAGCGCGCAGGCCTGCACGACCAGCGAGCGGGCCACGGCGAGCGCTGCGGCGCGGGGCCCGACCACGCCGACCACGCCGCCGCGGTCGAGGTCGACCAACACCGGCGCGTCAGCGATGCGGCTGGCGGCGCGGATGACCTCGCGGACCTCCTCGGCCTGGCCGCGACGGTCGCCGTGGATGGGCGGCGTCCACGCCTCGGAGCCGATGCCGGCGCGCAGGTGGAGCCAGTCGCCGTGCCCGGGACGTCGCTCCCACAGACGGGTGCTGGGCTCCTCGATGCGGCGGATCAGCTCGGCCGGGTCGGGGATCTCGTCGACCCGGCGCGCCCGCTCGGCCTGGGCCAGCTCGGCGAGGGTCGCGGCCAGCTCCTCGACCTCGCGCCCGAAGCGGGCGGCGTCCTTCCTCTTCCCCTTCTTGCCCCGCCGCTTGGAGTCGACGGCGTTGCCGATCACCATCACCGGGCTGAGCAGGATGAAGAGGGCGAAGTACATCTGGCCGGTGATGAGCACCATGGCGCCGCCGAACAGCAGGGGGGCGATGATCGACATGATGCCGATGGCCGACGCGCCGGTGGGTTCGCCGGGTGCCTTCGGCGTGTCGACGGCCTCGGGGGCCTCGGGCGGGGCGGGCCGGGGCGGGCGGTTGAACGGCACGGTGGCCCCGCCCCGCCCCGGCCCGGTGACCAGCCCGACGGGTCGGTCGTCGTCGATCAGGCGGCGGACGACGATCTGCACCGCGCCTACCCGGGCCACCTCCCCGGGGTGCAGCGCAACCGCGCTCGTCGCCACCCGCCCGCTCACCCAGGTGCCGTTGAGCGATCCCTCGTCCGCGAGCGTGGTGCCGCCGTCGGGGTCGATCACCAGGGTCGCGTGGTGGCTCGACACGGTGTCGTGGTCGAGCGTGAGCGTCGCCGTCTCGCGGCCGAGCGGCCAGCGGCCGGCGCCCAGGACGGCACGCGCCCCGGCGTCGAGCCCGCCGATCACCGCCACCTCGGTGAGGCCGAGGGGCGGGGCGTCATGGTCGTCGACGGCACCGGCGCCGTCGAGGGCGGACCGTCCCGGCGAGGGCGTGGGCACGAGCCGGACCGGCGCACCGCTGCGGATGCCGGCCCGGTCGATGCGCCGCTCCGGGGGCAGTACCACCCCCTGGGCCTCGAGGGCGAGGTGGGGGCGCTCACCGGCGAGGGCGACGACCAGGTCGGCCACGGTGGCGTCGGGGTCGTGGACGACGACGTCGAGCTCGTGGACCCGCCCACGGTCGGTGAGGACGATCTGCATGGTCGGGCCTTCCTACCCCTCCGCTCCGGGCGGTCACCCCGAGACGGGTCCCGTCGCCGGCGAGCGGGGCCGCCGCCCGGACCGCCGCGCCTCGTGGAGCCGTCGGGGACGCCGGTAGGTTGCTCGCCATGAGCGAGCGCAGCGAGCGAACCAGCCAGCACGGGCTCTCTGACGGCGGAGCCTGTGGAGCCGGCAGCGCTCATCGGTGCCCAGAATCCAGCACCCCGGTGAGCACGACTCCCGACGGGTTGGCCCACCGATGAGCGAGCCCATGGTCCCTGCCACCGGGCAGGGGGTGCTGCACCTGTTCTGGCGGGCGCCGACCCCTGCAGAACGTCCGGTCGACGCCCCCGCCGTGGCCGTGGCGGTGAAGGCGGCCGAAGCCGACGGCGTCCAGGTGGTGCCCGTCGCCCTCCTCGGGCACAAGGCCGACCTGGCCACCATGGCGCTCGGCTCCGACCTCTGGCGCCTCCGCGTCCTGCAGACCGACCTCCGCCGCGCCGGGCTCGTGCTGGTCGACTCCTACGTCTCGCTCACCGAGCTCTCCGAGTACGCCAAGGGCCTCCCCGCCGAGATGGCCGAGGCCCGGCTCTGGCCCCAGCTCCCGCCCGAAGGCAAGGAGGCGTGGTGCTTCTATCCCATGTCGAAGCGCCGCAACGTCGGGGCCAACTGGTTCACCCTGCCCTACGACGAGCGCAAGGAGCTGATGTACGAACACGGCGGCTCAGGCCGCAAGTTCGCGGGGCGGGTGCTCCAGGTCGTCACCGGCAGCACCGGGGTGGACGACTTCGAGTGGGGCGTCACGCTGTTCGCGGTGCACCCCGACGACCTCAAGGAGGTCGTGTACACGATGCGCTTCGACACCGCATCGGCCCTCTACGGCGAGTTCGGCACCTTCTACGCCGGCATGGTGGCGAGCCTCGACGAGGTGCTGGCGCGCGTCGGCCTCGGTTGAGCCGGGCCCCCGCTGCGACATGCGTCACCCTCCGGGTGAACAGGAGGTAGCCTCCGGTCGGCGTGGCTCATCGTCCACGCCCGCCTCGGTGACGAGGCGGACCCGACATCGGAGGACAGCAATGCGACGTAGTTCGTTGTTGAGGGCGGGAGCGGTTCTCTTCTCCCTCGTTCTGGTGACCGCGGCGTGCGGTGACGACGACGAGGACACCTCCGGCGACACGGGCGCCGAGGAGTCCGGGGGCGGGGGTGGCGACGACGCGTTGATCATCGGTCGCGTGCTGCCCGAGACCGGTCCCCTCGCTTTCCTCGGACCGCCCATGATCGAGGGCATCCAGCTTGCTGTCGACGACATCAACGAGGGCGGCGGCGTCCTCGGCGAGGACGTCACCCTCGAGACCGCGGACGAGGGTGAGACGCCCCAGACGGCGCGCGAGAGCGCGACCCGCCTGGTCAACGGGGGCGCCCACGCCATCGTCGGCGCCGCCGCGTCGGGCAACAGCCAGGAGTTCATCCAGCTCCTCTTCGACGAGCAGATCCCCCAGTGCTCAGGCTCGAACACCTCGCCGGCCTTCACCGATCAGGAGAACGCCGAGTTCTTCTTCCGCACGGTCCCGCCCGACGAGGCCGTGGCGCCGATCATCGCCGACACCGTCATCGCCGACGGGGCGGCCAAGGTCGTCGTCGTCGCCCGGGCCGACGACTACGGCCAGGCGCTCGGTGACCTCGTGGTCACCAGCCTGACCGACGCCGGTGCCGAGGTGCCGCCACTGGTCAGCTACGACCCCGAGGCCGCCAACTTCAACGCCGAGGTCAGCACCATCATCGGTGAGTCGCCTGACGCCGTCGTGTTGATCTCCTTCGACGAGGGCGGTCAGATCGTGGCCGGCCTGCTCGAGGGCGGCATCACCGCCGACCAGGTCTACGGCTCCGACGGCGTGTTCGGGCCGACGTTCCCCGGCCTGGTCGAGGAGGGCAACGAATCCGTCGTCGACGGGATGAAGGTGATCGGCGCCGCCGGTAGCGAGGAGTTCAACGAGCGCATCGCCGAGGCGACCGACAACAACTTCATCTACGGCGGTCAGACCTACGACTGCGGCATCATCATCGCCCTCGCCGCCGAGGCGGCCGGCTCCACCGACGGTGAGGCCATCATCGCCGAGGTCCCCGGCGTGACCAAGGAGGGCGAGAAGTGCGAGAGCTTCGAGGATTGCAAGGCCCTGCTCGACGACGACGAGGACATCGACTACGACGGTGCCTCCGGCGCCCTCGAGCTGGACGAGGCCGGTGACCCGACCCAGGGTCGCTACGCCGTGGGGCAGTTCGTCGATGGTGCGCTGGAGATCGTCGACAGCCAGGACGTCGACGTCTGATCGGCGATCCCCGATGACGTGAGGTGGGGCCCGGCGCGAGCCGGGCCCCACCCCGTCCCCCCCGCGCGCGCGGTCAGCGAGCGGCCGCGGCGGCCAGGGTGCCGAGGTACAGCTCGATGACCTTCGGGTCGTGGAGCAGGTTGTGACCGGTGTCGGTGTAGGCGTTGCGGCCCTGGTCGAGCACGTACGCCCGATCGCAGATCTGCAGGCACCGGCGGGCGTTCTGCTCGACCATGAGCACCGACACCCCGGCCCGGTTGACGCCCGCGACGCGCTCGAACACCTCGACCTGGAACTTGGGCGAGAGGCCGGCGGACGGTTCGTCGAGCAGCAGGACCCGGGGATCCATCATGAGGGCCCGGGCCATGGCCACCATCTGGCGCTCGCCGCCCGAGAGGGACCCGGCCTTCTGGCGCCCCCGGTCGGCGAGCAACGGGAAGAGGTCGCACACGAAGGAGTACCGCTCCGCCCAGCGCGCCGAGCGCAGGTAGAGGCCCATCTCCAGGTTCTCGACCACGGTGAGGCTGGGGAAGACGTTGTTGTTCTGCGGCACGTAGCCCACGCCGGCGGCCACCAGCTGATCGGCGCGGCGGCCGGTGATGTCCTCGCCCCGCAGCAGCACCTGACCCGCCCGGACCGCCACCAGGCCGAAGATGGCCTTGATGAGCGTGGACTTGCCGGCACCGTTGGGGCCGATGATGCCGACCAGCTCTCCGTCGCCCAGCTCGACGTGGCAGCCGTTCAAGATGTTCACGCCCGGCAGGTAGCCGGCGACGAGGTCGGCCCCGACGAGCAGCGGGTCGGGGACGGTCCCGGCCGCGGGCGGCTCTCCGGTGGTGCCGGGGGTTGCGGGCTCATCGCTCGTCACGTGTCGTCCTCGTGGTCGATCGCCGGGGGCAGGGTGGTTCCGAGGTAGGCCTCGATCACCCGTTCGTCGCGGGCGATGGCCTGGGGTGTGCCCTCGGCGACGATCTGGCCGGCGGCGAGCACGACGACCCAGTCGCTGATCTCCATCACGACGTCGATGTCGTGCTCGACGAAGAGGACGGTCTTGCCCTCGTCGCGCAGCGACATCACGTGGGTGAGGAGCGACTGGGTGAGCGCGGGGTTGACGCCGGCCATGGGCTCGTCGAGGCAGACCAGCTTGGGGTCCGACATGAGGGCCCGAGCCATGTCGAGGAGCTTGCGCTGACCGCCCGAGAGGGTGCCGGCGCGCTGGTCGCGCATGTGCTCGAGCTTGAACCGCACGAGCAGGGCATCGGCCCGCTCGACGAGACCGGCCTCCTGGTCGCGCCACGGGATGGTGAGCAGCGCGATCAGCGCGTTCTCGCCCCTCTGGCCCTGGCCGGCGAGCAGCATGTTCTCCAGCACCGTCAGCTTCGACAGGGCCCGGGTCAGCTGGAAGGAGCGGACCATGCCCATCCGTGCGATCCGATGGGTGCGCACGCCGTTCAGGCGGCGGCCGTCGAAGGACCAGCTGCCGGCGTCGGGCTTGTCGAACCCGGTGATCAGGTTGAACAGCGTGCTCTTGCCGGCGCCGTTGGGGCCGATCAGCGCCGTGATCCCGCCGCGGCTGATCTCGAGGTGCCCGACGTCGATCGCGGTGAGGCCGCCGAACACGCGCCGGAGGCCGTCGATGACGAGGATCGGGTCGGCCTTGGGCTGGCCGGTGGGGTCCTCCGCGCCCAGCGCCGAGGCGCCCCAGGGGCCCGGAGGGGCTGTGGGGTCACTCAAGGGCCATCTCCTCCTTCGATCCGAAGATGCCCTGGGGTCGGAACACGAGCAGCGCCATCAGGCCCAGACCCACGAGGAGGAGCGACAGGGCGCCCTGGGCGTTCTGGTCGCGCAGGAACCCGGGGAGGAGGTCCTCGGCCCCGAGCTGGGAGAGCACCGACTGCGACCCGGCGAAGAGGAACTGGAAGAGGATGGCGCCGACGACGGGGCCGATGCGGGTGGCGGCGCCTCCGAGGATGAGCACGGTGTAGGCGAAGAAGGTGACCTGGGGCTGGAAGCTGTTGGCGCCGACCGATGCGGTGTTGAGGAAACCGATGATGCCACCGACGGCGCCGATCACCCCGCCCAGGACGAGGGCCTGCATCTTGTAGGAGACCGCGTTCTTGCCCAGCGAGCGCACCACGTCCTCGTCCTCACGGATCGCCTTCAGCACCCGCCCCCACGGGCTGCGCATGAGCAGGAGCACGAGGATCGAGAAGACACCGACGAGCGCCCAGCCGACGGTCATGACCCAGAGCTGGTTCTCGTTGAAGGACAGCCGACCGGACCCGATCCCGTCGTCGAAGGGGGAGAGCCGGCGGAACTCATCCGCGAGGTCGGTGTTGCGGGGCTCACCCGGCACCGCGGGCTTGGGGAGGCCGAACGGGCCCCCGGTGACGTCGGTGGCCGAGGTCGACCGGACGATGAAGCGCAGGATCTCGGCCGCCGCGATGGTGACGATGGCGAAGTAGTCGCCCCGCAGGCGGAGCGTGGGTGCCCCGAGCAGGAGGGCGAAGAGGACCGCCAGGAGGAGCGCGAACGCCATGCCGGCCCACAGCGACCACCCGAAGGTGTCGACGGCCACGGCGGCGCCGTACGCGCCACACAGCAGGAACCCGACCTGGCCGAAGTTGCGCAGGCCGGTGAAGCCGAAGTGGATGTTCAGGCCGATCGCCGCGAGGGCCAGCACGCACGCTTCGGGGCCGACGGCGGAGCGCAGGGCGTTCTCGAAGATGGAGGTGACGTCCATCAGCCCACCCTGTCCCGCGAGCCGAGGAGCCCTTGCGGGCGCACGAGCAGCACCAGCACCAACACCACCAGGGCGGCCACCGTCTTCAGCTCGCTCGATATCCAGAGGGTGCTGAGCTCGGTGGCGAGGCCCACCACCAAGCTGCCGACCATGGCGCCGTAGGCGGTGCCCAGGCCACCGAGGATGACCCCGGCGAACATGAGCAACAGGAGCTGGAAGCCCATGAGGTAGTCGACCCTGGTGGCCACACCCTGCAGCACGCCGCCGCCGGCGGCCAGGGCGCCACCGAGGATCCAGACGAAGAGGATGACGCGGCGCACGTTGATGCCCGACGACGCAGCCAGGTCCGGGTTGTCCGACACCGCCCGCAGCGCCTTGCCGACCTTGGTGCGCTGCAGCATCAGGGCCACGGCCACCAGGACCACCACGCACACGACGATCAGGCCCACGTCGCGCCCGTTGAGCCGCAGCGCACCGACATCGATCAGGGCCTCACGCTGGATGCCGTACTGGCGGAAGCGCCGGTCGCCCGCCTTGAACCAGATCAGCAACACCTGGCGGAGCACGAGGGAGAGGCCGATCGAGATGACGAGCACCTGGAACTGCCCGGTGCGCCGAGCGCGCAGCGGTCGCCAGATCCCGGTCTCGGCCGCCGCCCCGGCCGCGGCGCCCACGACCACGGCGACGAGACCGGCCAGCACCACCGGCAGCCGGGGGCCCTCCGAGCTCAGGAACCAGGCCGTGATGGCGCCCAGGGTCACCAGCTCGCCGTGGGCGAAGTTGACCAGCTTGGTGGTGCCGAAGATCAGCGAGAGGCCGATGGCGGCGACGGCGAGGATGAGACCGAACACGACGCCGTCGACGAGACGCACCGCCACCCTCCGGGTGAGGGTCGGGGAGCCGCGAGAGCTCCTCTCGGCGCCGGACGCCGAGCTGCCCTCGGCGTCGCGGTCGGTACCGCCGCCGCTGACGCCGCCGTCGCCCGAACCGCCGGGTCCGACCAGGCCGAAGAGCGCGGCGCGGGCGCGACCACCCTGGACCGGCAGGCGGAGCGGGTTGCGGTCGGGGTCGCGCAGCGTGACCCCGGTGGGGAGCGTCTCGGCATCGAGGGTGACGGTGTACTCGCCGGGCGTGGAGAGCGGGACGAACCACATGCCCTCGGCGTCGGAATCCGCCACGCCCGCTTCCTGACCGTCGGGGTCGGTCACGATGATGGTCACGCCGGCCACCGGTTGGCTCTCGGCCCGCAGGACACCGCGCACGCCGGTGCCCTCGCCCTCCTCGCCCTCGTCGGCCGGCTCGGACTCCGCTCCTCCGCCCGGTGCCGGGGGCTCGGTCGTGGTCTGGGCTCCCGCCGCGGAGCCGACGAGGACCGACACCGCGAGGACCACCAGCACCATCGGCCAGACGTGACGTCGCAGGGGCGGTTTCGGCATCGGCTGCGGGTCCCTCGCACGTCCCAGGACTTCGGTGGAAGAGCCGGAAGTGTAGGAGAAGCACCCGGCGTCCGGGTCGAAGGGCCGTTCAGCCCTCGCCCGGGGGGGAGATGTCGATGGGTGTCCAGGTCGGGAAGCTGACGTGGTCGACACCTTGGTGGTCGACGATGCGCCCCTTGGCCACCAGCTGGTCGAGGCAGGGCCGGGCGACCTCGGGGCCGCCGGCCATGAGCACGTACTCGGCGACCGACAACAGGATCGGGCCCTCGTCCGCGTCGCCGTCGCGCAGCACCGCCTCCACCTCCAAGGTGGGCCGACAGGGGTGGGTGGCGTCGACGAGGGAGCAGTGGTAGACGACGCCCTCGAACACCGACAGGGCGCGGATCTTCACCGCCGTGCGTCCCTGCGGTCGACTTCCCGGCGGGGCCGTGGTCCGCTCACCAGTACGCGGTTCCGGGGCCGCCCTTGATCGGCCCGACGATGTCAGGGGTCACCCAGCCGCCGTACACGCCGCCCTCCATCGGGGTCACCACCTCGTCGTCCACCAGACAGCGGTCGACCGCCTGAGGGAAGAACGACCAGTGGCCGACCAGGGCGGCGAAGGCCTCGACCGGGTGCAGGTAGGTCCACGCCGCGGCCCGGGCCACGACGGCGGGACCGTCCCCCGGCTCGACCACCAAGTCGGCGTAGGACGCGGTGCCCTTCCACTCGCAGAACGAACGGGTGGTGGCGGTCCGCAGCAGGCCGAGGTCGATGTCGGCCTCGGGCAGGTAGTAGGCGGGGGCCTGGGACGTCTCGGTCACGCGGAGGCCGCGGGTGGTGTCGCCCACGATCCGCCCGCCGTGCTCGACCACCAGGCGCTTCGGGGTGGTCTCCAGGCGGGGCGGCCGGGGGTAGTCCCACACCGACTCCTGGCCGGGTCCGGGCGCGATGGGCACGGGCTGATCCACCGCGCCATCCTGGCAGGGTGCGCTCCCGCAAGGTGTCTGCACCGACGCCCGCCCCCGACGACCCCGGTGACCGGGCCGCGCTCACCGCCCACGCCATGGTCCTGGCCGACGGCGTCGAGGCCGCCCTACCCGGCTGGGTCCTCCGGGCGGTCACCGAGCGTCACGCCGCCGCCGGGCGTCCGGCGCCTCCTGAGGTGGTGGCCGCCGCCCGCGAGGCGGGACAGCGGGCCGCGGTCGAGGTGGGGCCCGTCGTGCGGACCCTGCTGGCGCGCGACGTCGACGACCAGCCCACCGGTCCGCTGGCGGTCCTGCGGGGCGCCACCCGGTTCCCCACCGAGGTCCTGGTCGCGGCGGGGGTGCCGCCGGCACCCCGCGACGAGGTGGCCCGACGCATCCATCCCGACGACGCCTATGACCTCTGCCCCGCCGCCTTCGCCGATGTCGACCCGGCCCTGCACGAGCCCGGCATCGTGTGGGGGGCGGCCAAGGCGCACGTCGTGCTGGCCCGCCGGCGCCAGGAGGGCAAGCGGTGAGACACTGCTCGTTGACCGCGAGGGGACCGGGCCGCGCCGGCTCGGTCTTCGGCGGAGCTCGCGGACGCCCGGGCGCTCGTCGGTGCGTGCCCATGAGAACCCGGCCGCGTGGGTCCTGCGATGACGTGGTGGGCCGATGAGCGGGCGGACCGGGCCGTGTGGGCTCTCTGAGGGCGGAGCCGTCAGCCCTCGTCCGTGCCTCTTGGGCAGCACCCCGTTGGCGGGTACCCGTGACGGCGTGGTGCGCCGATGAGCAGTCGGGAGGCGGGTGGCCGGGTGGTGGTCGCTGTCGTCCCGGACCTCATGGACCGGTCGCGCCTGGCATCGGCCGGTGACGAGGTCGTCGTCGTCGGCCTCGGGCAGCTGGCGGCCACGGTCGCGGCACGAGTGGCCGAGGGCGGCGTCGATCTGGTGGTGGTCGACCTGGCCCGGCCCGGGGCGCTGGAGGCGGCCGTCGCGCTCGACGTGCCGGTGATCGGCTTCGCCCCCCACGTCGATGACGAGCTGCTGGCGCAGGCCCGAGCCGTGGGTGTCCAGGCCGTCCCCCGGTCACAGTTCTTCCGTCGCTGGCCCGCCGTGGGACCAGGGACCGGAGCCGGCAGCTGACACCTTGGTCCCACCGACGTTGCGTCGCTGCGTCGCTGCGTCGCCGCGGGCGCGTCCCGGCGACGCAGCTCCGGGCCGACCGGGAACCCACCGGTCAGTGCGGGTCCCAGGCGTCGTCGGCGGTCGCGAGCCGGTCGACCGCCGGGTCGAGGGTGCCGGCGGCCAGCGCAGCCAAGGTGGTCTGCTCGAGCACCGCCCGTAGGTTGGCCCGCACCGCGATCCACATCCGCTGCAGGGCGGCCAGATCGTCGCCGTAGGTCAGGGTCTCGGGACGCTCGCCCCGCACGTCGGCCAGCGGCCCCTCGACGGCCCGGATCACGTCGGCCACGGTGATGACCTCCGCCGCGCGAGCCAGCCGGTAGCCGCCCGCGGCTCCCCGCTGGCTGGCCACGATGTGGGCGCGCTTGAGGTCCGCCAGGATCGTCTCGAGGAACTTGGGCGGGATCTCCTCCTCCGAGGCCAGCGCGTGGGCCTTCATCGGCGGCGGCCGCTGGCCGCCGGCCTCGGCTGCGGCTGCCACTCGGGCGAGGGCGACGCCGGCCCGCACCGCGTAGTCGACCTTGGCCGTGGTGCGCATGGGGTCAGCTCCGGCGGGGGACGAGACCCAAGCGGGCGTTGGCCCAGGGGTCACAGCTGATCATGGCACCCACGACCACCGCCCGGCGCGACGACCGGCGGGGACGGGGTGACCGGCGCGCCGGGGGCGACCGGGGGTCGGCATTGCGGTGCGGGTTCGGCGACGGGCGTGGCCAGGTTAACGCTCGGAGGGGGTCAATGGCGTCACCGGCGGCCTCGGCCACGGGTATCCCCTGGTGGATCAGATCACGTCGGTGCCTCGGCGCCCCGCTTCTGAGCCACGGATCGGCCATCGGTGACCGTTTGGTGGCTCAGAACGGGCTGTCGCCGGCCGCTGTGGGAGCCTCCCACAGCCGGAGCCCGGGGCTCATGGCGCGGCCGGGAGGACCCCGCCGCCGGTTCTCTTCCAGCCCGTCGGGGATCCCGGGGCGCTCTCGGTAACCTCACGCCATGTCGGAGCGCTTGGTGGTCATCGGCGGCGACGCGGCCGGCATGGCCGCCGCCTCCCAGGCCCGACGGCTGAACCCGGGTCTCGACATCGTCGCCCTGGAGCGGGGCACCCGGACCAGCTACTCGGCGTGCGGCATCCCGTACCTCGTGGCCGGCGACGTCGCCTCCCCCGACGAGCTGGTGGCCCGGACCCCCGATGAGTTCCGGCGCGAGCACCGCATCGACGTGCGCATGGAGCACGAGGCGACCGCGATCGACCTCGACGCCCGCACCGTTGCGGTGCGTGCCATTCCGCACGACCGCACCTTTCGGCTCGGGTTCGACCAGCTGATGATCGGCACCGGGGCCCACCCGATCCGCCCCGACCTGCCCGGCATCGACCAGCCCTGGGTGCGGGGCGTGCAGACCCTCGACGATGGCTGCGGCCTGCTGGCCGAGGCCCGCCGGTCCAACTGCAAGGACGTGGTGGTCGTCGGCGCCGGCTACATCGGCCTGGAGATGGCCGAGGCGTTCCACCGCTGGGGGGCGCGGGTCACCCTGATCGAGGGCAACGAGCGGCCCATGGCCCGCACCCTCGACCCCGACATGGCCGATCGCCTCACCGGGCTGGTGCGGGGCCTGGGCATCGAGGCCCGCTTCGGGGAGCAGGTCGAGGGCTTCGAGCCCGGGCGGGTGCTCACCCCTTCGGGGCCTGTGCGCGCCGATCTCGTCGTGCTCGGCCTCGGGGTGGAGCCGAGCTCGTCCCTGGCCGAGGAGGCCGGTCTTCTACTGGGCCGCCGCGGCAGCATCCGGGTCGATCGGCGGCAGGCCACCAGCGCCGAGGGGGTGTGGGCCGCAGGCGACTGCGCCGAGACGTACCACCTCGTGTCCCAGCGTCGGATCCACATCGCCCTCGGCACCGTCGCCAACAAGACGGCGCGCGTCGCCGGGGTCAACATCGGTGGCGGCTACGCCACCTTTCCGGGCGTGGTGGGAACCGCAGTGACCAAGGTGTGCAGCACCGAGGTCGGCCGCACCGGTCTCTCGTCGGCCGAGGCCGCACGGGCCGGGTTCGTCACCGCCGAGGTGGTCATCGAGACCACCACCCGCGCCGGCTACTTCCCCGGCGCCGAGCCCATGGCGGTCAAGGCCATCGCCGAGAAGGGCACCGGCCGCCTGCTGGGGATGCAGATCGTCGGCGGCGCCGGTGCGGCCAAGCGCGTCGACACCGCCGCGGTGGCCATCACCGCAGGGATGACGGTGCAGGACGTGGTGGAGCTCGACCTGGCCTACGCCCCGCCGTTCTCGTCGGTGTGGGACCCGGTGCAGGTCGCGGCCCGCGCTGCGGTGCGCGAGGTGTGAGGGCCGTGCCCGTGGGCGCAGCCAAGGTCGTCCCCGGGGCGTCACGGCGCGGAAACGAGGTCGAAACATGCTGACGCGAACCTGTCGACCCTGATGGAAAGAATGGCGACCCCGACAGCCGGCACCACGCACAGCGGCGCCCGTACCGGCGACCCGACCGTGTTCGACGGTGCCGCGGTGCTGGCCTCGGGCGTGCGAGGCGTGGCGCTCGTCGAGGCGTGGACCCGCACCGTCGACCGATGGGTGCAGGCCCTGTTCGCCCGGGCCGTCGGGACCGACCCGGCCACCTCGTCGGTGGCCCCGGCCCCCTCCGGCGTGGCCCTCGTCGCCATCGGCGGCTACGGGCGCAACCAGCTGTGCCCGGGCAGCGACCTCGACCTGCTGCTGCTGCACGCCAAGGCGATCGACGCCAAGCCCGTCGCCGAGGCCCTCTGGTACCCCATCTGGGACGCGGGCGTGAAGCTCGGCCACTCGGTGCGCACCCCCCGTGAGGCGCTGTCCCTGGCGGCCGACGACCTCGACACCGCCACCGCCCTGCTCGACGTGCGCCTCCTCGCCGGCGACGTGCTGCTGGCCGACGGCCTGGCCCGGGAGGCCGCCGCCCAGTGGGAGAAGCGAGGCAAGCGCTGGCTGGCCCGCCTGGCCGACTCGGTCGATGCCCGCCACGCCCGCGCCGACGAGGTGGCGTTCCTGCTCGAGCCCGACCTCAAGCTGGGCCGCGGGGGCCTGCGCGACGTCCACGCCGTGCGGTGGGCCGAGCGGGCGCGCCAGGTGCTGCTCGACGACGACCACGCCAGCATCGACCGGGCCGAGCGCGACCTGCTCGCCGTGCGGGCCGAGCTGCACCGGGCGACGGGCCGATCGAGCGACGTGCTCACCCTCGACCAGCAGGACGAGGTGGCGGCCACGCTTCAGGTCGACGGCGGGGCCGACGGGCTGATGGCGCTGGTCGCCGAGCGGGGCCGCACCATCGCCTGGCGCTCGGACGAGACCTGGCACCGGGTGCGGGCCATGCTCGCCGGCCCCGGCTGGTCGATGGGCGGTCGGCCGCGGGCCCTCGAGCCCGGGCTGGAGCACCGCGACCGCGAGGTGCGCCTGACCGCCGAGGCCGACCCCGGCGCCGACCCGCCGATCGCGCTGCGCGCCGCGGCGGCCGCGGCCCGGCTCGGCACCCGGATCGACCGGGGTTCGCTCGAGCGCCTCGCAGCCGACACCGCCCCCTTCGGCGATCCGTGGCCCGAGGGCGGGCGCCAGGCGCTGGTCGACCTGCTCTCGGTCGGGCCGCAGGCCATCGAGCAGATCGAGGCCCTCGACCAGCTCGGCATCTGGATGCGAGTCCTACCCGAGTGGGGTCCGGTGCGCAACCGCCCGCAACGCAACGCGTACCACCGCTTCACCGTCGACCGGCACCTGCTGGAGGCCGCCGCGGGCACCGTGGCCGTGCTCGACACGGTCGACCGTCCCGACCTCTTGGTGCTCGGTGGGCTCCTCCACGACATCGGCAAGGGCCGCCCCGGCGACCACACCGAGGTGGGCATGGAGCTGGTGCGCGACCTCGGGCCCCGCATGGGACTCGACGCGGACGACACCGAGACCCTCGTCGACATGGTGCGCCACCACCTGCTGCTGCCCGACGTGGCGACCCGTCGCGACCTCGACGACCCGGCCACCTACGAGGGGGTGGCGGAGAAGGTCGGCTCGCTGCGCACGCTGCGGCTGCTCCACGGCCTGACCATCGCCGACTCGCAGGCCACCGGTCCTGCGGCGTGGGGGGCCTGGAAGGCGGGCCTGGTCGCGACGCTCGTCGAGCGCGCCGCGGTCGTCCTCGGCGCCGCACCCTCGGGTGGAGCTGCGCCCCCGTTCCCGAGCGCCGAGCACCGAGCCCTGCTCGCCGCCGCCCAGGGGATCGTGCGAGGGAACGGCGACATCCTCACCGTCGTGGCCACCGATCGCCCCGGCCTGCTGCGTCGGGTCGCCGGGGTCATGGCCCTCCACGGGCTCGGGGTGCTCGCCGTCGAGGCCATGTCGTCCGACGACGGGTGGGCGCTCGAGCGCGTCACGGTGGCGCCGCCCGGCGACGAGCCCATCGTCTGGTCCCGCGTCGAGGCCGACGTCGAAGCCGCACTCGTCGGCCGCCTGGCGATCCGGGCCCGCCTGGCCGACCGCCTGCGCACCCACCGGCCTCGCGACCGCCTGCGCAGCGCCCGGACCGAACCGCCCGAGGTGCGCATCGACAACGGGACCTCCCAGGAGGCCACCATCGTGGAGGTCCACGCCACCGACGGGATGGGCCTGCTCGAGCGCATCTGCCGGGCCATGGCCGAGATGGACCTCGACGTGCGCTCGGCCAAGGTCCAGACGCTGGGGGACCGGGTCGTCGACGCGTTCTACGTGCGGGGCCCCGACGGGTCGAAGATCACCGACGAGACCCACCTTGCCGAGGTGCGCCGCGCCCTGCTCCACGCCCTCGATGCCGGCTGACGCCACCGGGGGCCGGTGATCGGGTCCACCCGTACGTGGGGGCCGGGTAGGTTCGGCGCCATGGACCGGCCGCCGCCCTCCGAGGTCGATCTGGTGCGGTGGAGCGAGGCCCTGGCCGGCATCGCCCGCACCGGGCTGGGCTTCACCGACAGCATCTATGAGCGCGAGCGGTTCGAGGAGGTGCTGGCGGTGGCGGCTGACATCCAGCACGCGGCGGGCAACCCCTTCGACCCCTCCCAGCTGGTCGTCGAGTGGATGAAGCATGTGGGGGCCGGGGTGCCGGGCTACGTGACGCCAAAGATCGCGGTGGGCGCCGTGGTCGGCGACGACGAGGGCCGCATCCTGCTCGTGCAACGGGCTGACTCGGGCGTGTGGCTCTACCCGACGGGCTGGGCCGACATCGGCTACTCGCCCGCCGAGGTGGCGCGCAAGGAGGTCCACGAGGAGACCGGCATCGAGTGCGAGGTCGAGCGGCTCATCGCCTGCTTCGACGGCATGCGCCAGGGCTTCAGCCGGATCCCGCTCTACTCGCTGGTGTTCCACTGCCGGGCGACGGGCGGCGAGCTCGAGGCCCACCCGCTCGAGTGTGCGGATGTGGGCTGGTTCGCCCGCGACGCCATGCCCATGCCGCTCGCCGGCCACGACCGGTGGGGGGCCATGGCCTTCGCGGCCATCGACGGGGTGGAGACGGACACCTTCTTCGACCGACCTCGCGACCAGCCCTGGCAGGGGCCGCCCGACTGAGCCCCGCCGGGCGGCGCTGTCGACGCCGGCGTCGCGCTCAGGCCGAGGTGAGCTGGGCGCCTCTCACTCCCCTCTGCGAGCGAGCTTGCAAGAGAGCTCGGCGAGACGCTTGGCCGGACTGGACACGCCGGTGACGATCTCGCACGCGTCGCCGAGGTGCCGCAGCGGTCATGGGGGTTGGAAGGTCCATTGGCCGGGTCGGCCGGCGAGGATCCAGCCGCAGTAGGTCTTGAGGGCGTGGTGGTAGCGGCAGAGCCGGGCGAGGTTGGCCAGCTTGGTGGCGCCGCCTTGGGCGAAGGGGGTGTGGACGTGGTCGATCTCGAGGTGGTGGCGGGCGTGACAGCCCGGCACGACGCAGGTGGTGTCGCGGGCTTCGACCGCGGCGCGCAGGGGGGCGGGGATGTAGCGGCGTTCGCTGGTGATGACGGTGACGTCGTCGGCTCCGGTGAGCAGCACACGGAGCACTGAGTCCTGGGCGAGGTAGCGGGCGAGGGACACCGGGATCGGCCCGAGGCCGACGATCTCGCAGGTCTCGCCGTCGACGGTGTGGCCTCGGACCAGGGCGGTGTGGTCGACCCGGACGATCACCTGGGCCGGTGCCCGCCGGTTGCCCGCCCCCCGGGGTCGGGCGGCGAACCTCGGTGCCCCTCCTGGGCCGCTGGGGTCGTTGGCCGATGGCGAGGGGGCCGGGCCCGTGGCGTTGGGGCCCGGGTTCGCAGCGGCGCTGGGTGCGGGGTCGAACAGTCCGTCCTGGGGACCGTGGCGTGGCGTGGGGTTGGCGTCCTCGCCGCCGGGTCCGCCGGCTGGCTGCTCAACGCCGTCCTGCGGACCCTGGTGCGCCGTGGCCGTGGCGCTCGACGGGGCAGCGTGTTGGCCCGGCCGGCCCGGGTCAGGCCTCTCCGGGCCGGTGTCAGAGTCGTCGCCCCGCACCTGGCCCCCGCCGTCGGTGGCGCACGCGTCGTCGTCGGGGATGGGAAGGTGGTGATCAGCGAGGACGTCGCGGCACAACATGTGCAGGGCGTCGGCCATGAGCGCCTCGGGGGTCTCGCGCCGTCCTGACTCGCGGGCCAGGCGGAACGCTTCGGCCCGATACGGCTCCAGGGCGGCGAGGAACACCGCTTGGAACCCTGGGGGCACGTTCCATGACCCGCGGCCCTCGCCGTCGACCTCCACCCACGCCCGCAGCCCCCGCCGTTGATACATGCGCAGCGCAGCACGCCCACTGGCCTCATCGGCGCGCTGGCGCACCCGTCGGGCCTCATCGCGCACGTCGGCGAGATCACCCCGGCGGGCCTTCTCCAGCAACGACCCCTCCGCGGCGGGGTCCGCTGAGGCCCCCTCGGCCACCGCCCGGGCCTTCTCCGCGGAGAGCTCCCCTGAGCCCACCGCGTCACGCGTCGCCGCCAGGCCGGCGAGGCGCTCGGAGGCCTTGAGGTCACCCCGGGCCTCGCCGAGGCTGGTGCCGTTCGCCTTGGCCGCCCACTCCTCCGGTGACCGGCACCCCGAGGGCTTCCACGCCCCCGCATCAGCCGCGGCCTTGGTCAGCACCAGCTGCGCCCCACCCGCGCGCCGCTTGATCCGCCCCAACGCTTTGACCACCCCCGCCAAGGCATGGCCGGGCACCCGCTCAGGCACCAGCTCAGGACCCAAGGCAGCCAGCTCAGCGTCGATCGCCGCCAACTGGGCAGCCAGGTCCACACACGTGGCGGCCATGAGATCACCTCCAAGGACACCCGGGCACCACCAGAACCGGAGGTGCAGCAGTCAGATGAGCGAAGGACCGAGCCCTGGTCCTCGAAGGGATGACCGCACCGTAGTCGAACACGCGTTCGTGCGTCAACCCACACGGAAGAAGAATCCATGGATCCTTGAGCTGAGCGGCGACGGACCACCACGCGAGCAGCAGTGCACCGGCGATCCAGCAGGCGACGGGGTCGGCGATCCCGGTCGGCCTCTCGGTGCGTTCGGTCGAGGATCTGCTCGATGCCCTCCGCCACGGGTCCAGTAGAACACCCCCCGCTCGGCACGCAGCGGCGCACACCTCGCGTCCCGACGGTCGGTTGGTTGGCCTCGTCGAGGTCGGTGCCCGCACCTACCGTGGTCCTGATGATGAGTGATGTCGAGGTGGGCGCGACCGGCCCGAAGGCCGAGGTGTCTTCGCCCGACGCGCCTTCGTGGAAGGCGAGTTCATCTTCCGTCGCCGCCACACCCGGGTGATCGTCGCGGACGAGCTCGCCGCACTATCGCATCAGGATCGGATGCAACTGTGCGAGCTCGGCTTCGATCGGTTTGCCGTCCTCGCCCCTCCGGGCTGCTACCTGAACCACTCCTGTGACCCGAACGCGATGCGACACGGCGTCACGGTGTTCGCGTGGCGGCCGATCGCGGCCGGCGACGAGGTCACGATCGACTACCGCCTCAACGCGTTCGAGGGCGACAGGTGGCGGTGCCGTTGCGCGTCGAGCGGCTGCAACGGGTGGGTCGTCGGCAGCTTCTTCGCGATGGACAGCGAGCGCCAACGACTCCTGCTGCCCCACGCCCTCGACTTCATCCGACGCACCGACGACGGTCGAAGCGCACGACTGCGGACTGAGGCCGTCAACCCTCACCTGGCGTCGGGCCCCCGTGATCGGCCCGCTCGCCTTCTCGAGATCAGGGCCGGTCGAGCAGCTCGCGCAGCCGGGCGATCACGTCGAGGCGCCCGCCCGAGCGTTCCCACGCCCGGCCGAGGGTGTCGCGGTCGACCCGGCCGAAGGCGTCGGGCGCCCGGCCGAGCACGGCGGTGAGGCTGGCGGCCAGAGCCTCGGGCGGAACCTCATCGCCGTAGGCCGGTGCGACCTCGAGACCGGTCCAGATCGCGGCCGGGTCGATCTCGGGCTCCTCCCCGCGGGCCAGGGCGGCCGCGACGGTGGGGAACAGGTGGTAGCTCGACATCTGCCCGCGCCGGGCGAAGTCCGGCCGGGGGTGCAGGCGCCACTCCACCGGCACGCCGTCGGGGCCGTCGCCGCGCAACCAGGTCTGGCTGCCGTTGGCGTAGCTGTCGACCGGTGACCCGATGCGCTGGTGAAGGGCGATCACCAGCTCGGCGTCGAGGTCCCACACGCAGGTCGCCAGGGGTGGGGTCACGAGCGACCAACGTAGGGCCCGTCGCCCCCGCCGCCCGGGACCACCGCGACCTGGTGAGTGAGCCGGGCCCTCACCGTGCGACCCGATCACCTGGTCGGTTCGGCCCGGCCGCCGGGCCCCGGCAGGTGCCCCGAGGGCTCCGGTAGGTTCCCGGCTGATGTCCTACGACCGGCTCTCCCCCCAGGATTCCGTCTTCCTCCACATCGAGGACGACCACCAACCGCTGCACGTCGGCGCGCTGGCCTACTTCGAGGCTGGCCCGCTGCTCGGTGCCGACGGACGCTTCGACCTGGCCCGGGTGCGTCGTCGGATCGAGTCGCGCCTGCACCTCGTGCCTCGGTTCCGCAAGCGGATCATGAAGGTGCCCTTCGATCA
Organism: Iamia sp.; assembly: GCF_035575815.1. Classification (NCBI taxonomy): domain Bacteria; kingdom Bacillati; phylum Actinomycetota; class Acidimicrobiia; order Acidimicrobiales; family Iamiaceae; genus Iamia; species Iamia sp. The sequence goes on along the minus strand of NZ_DATLXO010000085.1, from coordinate 2,768 downwards.
GGGCCGCCCTGTCTGGGTCGACGACGAAGGCTTCGACCTCGCGTACCACGTACGGCTCACCGCCATCCCGGCGCCGGGATCGGAGGCCCAGCTCAAGCTGCTGATGGACCGCATCCAGGCCCAGCTGCTCGACCGTCTGCGCCCCCTGTGGGAGATCTGGTTCGTCGAGGGGGTCGAGAACGATCGCGTCGCTCTCATCCAGAAGACCCACCACGCCCTCGTCGACGGGGTTTCGGGCGTCGACGTGGCCACGGTCCTGCTCGACCTCGAGGCCAACGTGGTCGACACCGACCCGGAGCCGTGGACGCCTGAGCCGGCCCCCGATTCCGCGACCCTGCTGGTCGACAGCCTCGTCGAGCGCACCGTGGAGCCGACCGAGCTGTTGCGCTCGGCGCGCGCCGCGCTGCGGGTACCGCAGCACGCGGCCGAGCGCATCGGGCAGGTGGCCCGCACGGTGGTCGACCTGGCCCGGAGCACCCCGTCGGCGCCCTGGAACGTCCCGGTGACCCCGCACCGCCGCTTCGAGCCGGTCCGCATCGCGCTCGATCGGGCCAAGGACCTGCGCCGGGCGGCGGCGGCTCGGGGCGACGACCTGGCCTCGACGACGCTCAACGACGTGGTGCTCACCGCATGCGCCGGCGCCATGCGCACCTACCTCCTGGAGCGCGGCGACGACGTGCCCGACGAGCTGGTGTACCGGGCCATGGTGCCGGTGTCGGTCCGGGACGTGAGCCAGCAGATGGCGCTCGGCAACCGCGTGTCGATGATGACCGCCGACCTGCCGGTGGGGGAGCCCGACCCGGTCGAGCGGCTGCGCTTCATCCACGCCCACATGGCCAGCCGCAAGGACATGGGCCAGGCCGTCGGCGCAGATGCGCTCATGGAGCTCACCGGCTATGCGCCGCCCACCCTGCTGGCCCTCGGGTCGCGCCTTGCGGTGCGGGCCATGCCCCTCAACACGGTGATCACCAACATCCCCGGCCCGCAGCTGCCGCTGTACTGCCTCGGCTCGCGCATGCTCGAGGCCTTCCCCTACGTCTGCGTCGTCGACGGCATGGCCATGATCATGGCCGTCATCTCCTACGACGGTCACCTGGCCTTCGGCCTCTCGGGCGACCGCAGTGCAGTGCCCGACCTCCACGTGCTGGCCGAGGGCGTGGAGACCGCCTTCGAGGACCTCGAGCACGGCCTGGGCATCGTCGCGGCACCGGAGACCTCGCTCGCCCGGAAGGCCCCGGCCACGAACGCTGCGGCCCCAAAGGCTCCGACCAAGAAGGCTGTGCCCCGGAAGGACCCGTCCCGCACGGGTCCGGCCAAGAGGGCTGCGGCCAAGAGGACTGCGGCCAAGAAGGCTGGCGCTAGGAGGGCTCCGGCCAGCAAGGCTCCGGCCCGGAAGGCTCCGGCCAAGAAGGCTCCGGCCAAGAAGGCTCCAGCCAGGAGGGCCGCAGCCAAGAAGGCTCCGGCCAAGAAGGCTCCGGCCCGGAAGGCTCCGGCCCGGAAGGCCCCGGCCAGAAGCGCCGCGGCCCGGAAGGCCCCGACCACCAAGGCTCCGGCCCGCAAGGCCCCGGCCAGCAAGGCTGCGACCAAGAAGGCTGCGATCAGAAAGTCCCCGGCCCGGAAGGCTCCGGCCCGGAAGGCGGCCTCGTGAGCGACTCGCCGTGGCTCCCCGCCCACCAGCTCGCGGATGCCGTGCGCGCCGGCACCGTCTCGGCGCGCGACACCGTCGAGGTGGCCCTCCTGGCCATCGCCGCCGGCAACGAGGCGTTGGGTGCGTTCGTCGTGGTCGACGCCGAGGGGGCCCGGGCGGCTGCGGATGTGGTGGACGCCACCGTCGCCGCCGGCGGTGACCCCGGCCCGCTGGCGGGTGTGCCCTTCGGGGTGAAGGACCTCGAGGACTGTGCCGGCCTGCCCACCAGTCACGGCTCGTTGCTGTACCAGGGGCGCCCGGCGGTCGACGACGACTCGGTGCAGGTCGGCCGCATGCGGGCAGCCGGCGCGGTGCCGATGGGCAAGACCGCGGCGCCGGAGTTCGGCACGCTCAGCTGGACCCGCACCAAGGCGTGGGGCACGGCCCGGAACCCCTGGGCCCGCGACCGCACCCCCGGCGGCTCGTCGGGCGGCTCGGCGGCGGCCGTCGCCGGTGGCCTCGTCCCCCTGGCCACCGCCAGCGACGGGGGCGGATCGACCCGCATCCCCGCCGGCTTCTGCGGGCTCGTCGGCCACAAGGCCAGCTACGGGCGGGTGCCCGACCCGCACCCGGCCGGGTCGATGACCGCGGTGTCGGGCGCCCTCGCCACCACCGTGGCCGACGCCGCCCGGCACCTCGACGTGGTCGCCGGACCCGACCCCCGCGACCGCACGTCGCTCCCCTCCGCCGGGCTCTCCTACGAGGCGGTCATCGAGACCCTGGTGACCTCCGGGCTGCGGGCGCGCTGGTCCGAGGACCTCGGCTTCGCCGCCGTCGAGCCCGAGGTCGCGGCGATCGCGCACCGGGCGGCCACGACGCTCGCCCAGGCTGCGGGTCTCGATCTCGACTCCGACGACGTGGTGCTCACCGACCCCGTGCGCACCTGGCTGTCCTCCGGGGTGATCGACCTCTGGATGAACCTCGAGGACGACATGTGGCCGGCGGTGGCCGACGACCTCAGCCTCTACAGCCGCCAGGCCCTCGAGCGGACGGCCGAGATCGTGGTGCCCCGCCTCGTGAGCCCGGCGCGCCGCCGCCACGTCCTCGAGCGCGAGGTCGGCGCCCTCTTCGGTGAGATCGA
>NZ_DATLXO010000084.1:0-1781 GCF_035575815.1 Iamia sp. | reverse complement strand
ATCCACTTCCTCCGCAAGCCCCAACCCGGCGATGTCGTCGCCACCACCGAGGTGCTCCGGCGCGGCCGACGTCAGGCCGTCATCGACGTCCGCATCACCAGCGGCTCCGACCCCGCCCCCGTCGCCCAGGCCACCGTCACCTACGCCATCCCGTCGCCGCCGAGCTCCCCGCCGACGCCCGCCTGACGGGTCGGCGCCCGACCGCCGACCGGCAGCGGCTCGCGCGGTCAGGGAGCGCGGTCGCGCCCCACGGCGCGAGGAGCGGACAGCCGGAAGGACCCGGCCGATGAGTGCTCAGCGCCAGAGGGCGTCACCGAGGCGGAGGAGGCCGGCCAGGTCGGCGATGTCGGACTCGAAGTAGGGCACGGTGGCCACCACGTCGGGGGTGCGGGCCAGCTCGTTGCGCTGCTCCTGCTCGCGGTTGGCGATCACCTGGTAGTTGAGGAAGCTCTCACCCACCTCACGGAGGACGGCGGCGACCGCGGCGGGCTCGCTCCCCGTGGCGTCGGCGACGCCGAGCGAGACCTCGTCGGCCTGGGCGACGAGGCGGCGCGCCACCCCGGTGGCGGCGGTGCGGCGGAGGTAGGCGGGCAGCACCTTGTTGAGCACCACCGCACCGAGGTGCAGGCCCCGAGCTTCCAGCTCGGCGATGAAGTACTCGGCCTCGCGCACCGGCGCAGCCTCGAGCGTCGAGACGACGAGGAACGTGGTGCGCCGGTCGGCCAGGGTGCGGGTGACCGCCTCGGAGCGCTCCACGAAGCCCGGCGCCATGGTCTGGAACAACGAGAAGAACTCGGCGATGTCCTCGAGGAACTGCGAGCCGAGGATGCCGTCGGCCACCTTGTAGAACGGCCGCGACGCCATCGACAGGACCCGGTTCTTCGCCGGTGCGGTCAGCCACCGCAGCAGGCGGCTGGAGAAGAACTCGCCCATGCGCTCGGGAGCGTCGAGGAAGTCGATGGCGTTCCGCGTGGGCGGGGTGTCGACGACGATGAGGTCGTAGCGGCCCGAGCTGTGGATCTCGTGCAGCCTTTCCATGGCGATGTAGTCGTGGCTCTGGACGAAGCGGCCCGAGATGTTCGCGTAGATCGAGTTGGAGAGGATCGCCTCGCGCACCTTCTCGTTCGGCGCGTGGCGGTCGATCAGGTCGTCCCATGACTGCTTGGTATCGAGCATCGCCGCCCACAGCTCGCCGCGAGGCTCGACGCCCGCCGCGGTGAAGGCGGCGGCGTCGACCCGGGTCTCGGTGTTGCCGAACTGCTCGAGGCCGAGGGCGTTGGCCAGCCGCCGAGCCGGGTCGACGGTGACGACGAGCACCTTGCCGCCGAGGTGCGCCGCGGCCATGGCCCCGAGGGCGGCGGCGGTGGTGGTCTTGCCCACCCCACCCGAGCCGCAGGAGATCACGATCTCCTTCGCCGCCAGCAGCTGCTGCAGCGTGCGGATCTCATCGCCCTCGGACGTCGCGCCCGGGCTGGCCCTCCGGGCCATATCAGCCCAGCTCCTCGTCGAGGGCCGCCGCCACCTGGCGGGTGAAGCGGAGACCCGTGGACCGGGCGAAGATCTCGGGCAGGTAGAGCAGGTCGACGTCGGTCAACCCGGCGCGGAGCGTCTGGAGGTGACCGGCCCGGGTGCGCCGCAGCGTCACGGCCAGCTCGGCCGCGTCGAGGATCGGGCCGACGTCACCACCGAGGGCGTCGTCGAGGACGGCGACCCGCTCGGGCACGCGCAGGACCTCGAAGAGATCCTCCTCGTCCCGGCCGAAGAGCTCGGGCAGGACCCGG
>NZ_DATLXO010000083.1:0-22921 GCF_035575815.1 Iamia sp. | reverse complement strand
AGGTCGAAGGCCTGGTAACCACCCTCGGCCAGCACGTAGGACATTCGTCAACCTCTCGTGGGGCTCGCAGCTCGTGGGGTACGAGCCGCACCGTCTGCAGCACAGGGGCCGCGCGTCACCCAGCCGCCCGGCAGCGGGACTGTGCTATCGGGCGGGCCCCCGCCGGTGCAAAAGCACCGCGCGCGGTCGCGGGGGGGCCGAGGAGCCGCGACATGACGATGTGGTGTCGATCTGATGACGTTTCGGGGCAGCGCGGCCTGGCGCCACTACGGTGCGGACGTCACACGGCGCGTGCTGGATGCCTCGGCCTTCTGGCGCCTGCGCTCGTGGACCGGGTCGATGGGGATTCGGGCTGCGGGGGGGCGGACCGACCGATGCGAGGCCGGGCGGAGGCATGCACACCGTGGGACCACGTGAACACGACAACCCGGAGAAGCGCGATGCAACGACAAAGCCCGATCCTGCGATTCCTGCTCATCCCGATGGCGGTGTTGGCCATCCTGGCCGCCGGCTGCGGGGGCGACGATGACAGCGGCGGCGGGGGGGATGGGGGTGGGGACAGCTCGGGTGCGTCCGGTGCGCTGGCTGATGTCGACTTCGATGGTGCGGCCATCACGGTGGGCTCGAAGGACTTCGACGAGAGCATCCTGCTCGGCCAGATGATGGTCGTCGCCCTCGAGGAGACCGGCGCGGATGTCACCGACCAGACCGACACCGGCGGCACCAACGTCGCCCGTGAGGCCCTGCTCAACGGCGACATCGACGTCTACCCCGAGTACAACGGCACCGGCTGGACCGAGCACCTCGGCAACGAGGATCCCTCCAGCGACCCGGCCGAGCTGTACCAGGTCGTCGCGGATGCCGACCTCGAGGAGAACGACGTCCACTGGCTCGGCAGCTCGGAGTTCAACAACACCTACGGCTTCGCCACCGGCCCGGACTTCACCGAGGAGGCCAACGGCGGCGAGGCGTTCACCTTCCAGACGATGGCCGACTACCTGGAGGAGAACAGCGACGCCACGGTGTGCATGGAGACCGAGTTCCCGGACCGCTCCGACGGCCTCGTGCTGTGGGAGGAGGAGACCGGCTACGTGATCCCCGAGAGCCAGATCACCATCCTCGACACCAATGTCGTCTACACCGAGACGGCGTCGGGCGAGTGCGACTTCGGTGAGATCTTCACCACCGACGGCCGCATCACCGGCCTCGACATGACCCTGGTCGAGGACCCGGGCGCCATGATCATCTACAACGTGTCCTACACGGTGGCCGGCTCGGCCTACGACAAGAACGGCGAGGCGTGGACCACGGTCTCCGAGGCCATCCTCGAAGGCCTCGACCAGGACACCATGGCGGGCCTCAACGAGCGCGTGTCGCTCGACGGCGACGACGTCGAAGAGGTCGCCCGCGAGTACCTGAGCGAGCAAGGCCTGATCGGCTAGCGCACCTCTCGACCGGCAGGTCGCGTTCGGAGGCCGCCCCCGCCGGGGCGGCCTCCGTCGTTTCAGAGCCCCTTGGGGCGCAGCACCCGCTCGACCACCGCGGCCACCCAGTCGACCGAGAGGGCGAGGATGGCGACCATGCCGGCGCCGGTCACCGTGATGAGGTCACGGCTGAGCTTCAGCCCGGAGTTGATGGTGATGCCGAGGCCGCCGCCGCCGATCAGGAACGCGAGCGACGCCATCCCGACGTTGATCACGAGGGCGGTGCGCACCCCGGCCAGGATCACCGGCACCGCGAGGGGCAGCTCGATCGAGAGCAGCACCCGGAACTTGCTCATGCCCATGCCTCGGCCCGCCTCGATGACGGCCGGGTCGACCTGCTCGAGGCCCACCATGGTGTTGCGCAGCACGGGGAGCAGCGCGAAGACGACGAGGGCGGTCACCGCGGTGGCGAACCCCTGCCCCCGCCAGGCGAGGAAGAGGATGAAGAGGCCGTAGGCGGGGAGGGCCTGGCCGACGTTGGCCACCGCCAGCATCGACGGCGAGAGGTACTGGAACGCGCCGCCGATGGGCCGGGGCAGCTCGCGGCGGCCGACCTGCGGGGCGCCCTTGCGGAACATGGGACGGGTCAGGAGGATGCCCATGGGGACCGCGAGGGCCAGCACGATGACCGTCGACCACAGGGTCAGGCCGACGTGGGTCTGCATCTGCGGGTACAGCTTGCTGCCCCAGTCGAGGGCGGAGCGCTCGGCGGAGTCCTTCTCGGCGCCGCCGACGTAGAGGTAGAGCACCAGGGAGAGCACCGCCAGCACTACCGGCGTCACCAGCAGGGCGACGATGCCCCGCGAGCCGCCACCGGTGGTCACCGCGGAGGTCGCCGCCGCCGAGTCGGGTGCGACGTCCTCGGTGACCGCCGGGTCGGGCGCGATCGTCGTCGTGTTCGTCACGACGTGCCGTCCAGTGCCGGCGGCGCATAGGGCGCCAGGCCCGGGGCGTCGGCGGTGGAGAGGCCGAGGGAGGCGTAGTGCGCCCGGGCCTCGGTGCGCATGCGGCTGATGGCCTCGGTGAGGACCTCGATCTCGACGACGCCCTGGTAGCGGCCCCTCGCATCGGTCACGATGGCGGCCCCGACGCTGGAGTTGAGCATGGCCTCGAGCGTGTCGTGCAGGGTGGCGTTGGGCTCGACGGTCACCCGCACGGCCTGGCCCACCTCGGTGAGGCGGCGGTCGGAGCGATCGATGTCGGTGCGGTTGACCCACCGCAGGGGGCGCTCGTGGGCGTCGAGCACCACCATCCATTGCTGGCGCGATCCATCGAGGATCTGGATGGCCTTGGCGTGGCCCGCGTCGTGGCGGACGTGAGGGAAATCGCCGAGGGTGAGGTCGCGGACCCGCTCGAAGTTGAGGCCCTTCAGCGCCGCGCCGCTACCGATGAAGTCCTGCACGAAGTCATCGATGGGCAGGGCCAGGATGCGTTGGGGGGTGTCGACCTGGGCGATGGCCGAGCCGTCGCGCAGGATGGCGATGCGGTCACCCATCTTGATGGCCTCGTCGATGTCGTGGGTGACGAACACGATGGTCTTCTGCATGTCGGCCTGCAGGCGCAGGAACTCGTTCTGGAGCCGGTCGCGGGTGATGGGGTCGATGGCGCCGAAGGGCTCGTCCATCAGCAGCACCGGCGGATCCGCCCCCAGGGCGCGAGCGACGCCGACGCGCTGGGCCTGGCCACCCGAGAGCTCCTTGGGGTAGCGGTTCCGGTAGATCGACGGGTCGAGGCCGACGGTGTCGAGCAGCTCGTCGACCCGGGCGCGGATGCGACTCCGGTCCCAGCCCAGCATCTTGGGCACCGTGGCCACGTTGTCGGCGATGGTGCGGTGCGGGAACAGGCCGATCTGTTGGATGACGTAGCCGATGTGGCGTCGCAGCTCGTCGGGGTTCACCCGGGTCACGTCGCGCCCGTCGAAGAGGATGCGGCCCCCGGTGGGCTCGATCATGCGGTTGATCAGTCGCAGTGTGGTGCTCTTGCCGCAGCCCGAGGGACCGACGAGCACGAGGATCTCACCCCGGGGAACGTCGAGCGTCAGCGCCGCGACGGCGGGTTCCGCGGTGCCGGCGTAGGTCTTCGACACCTCGTCGAGGCGGATCATCGCATCGGCGACGTCCGGATCGTGGGTGACCGTCGCGTCGGGTTCGGGGGCCACGGCGGCGAGGTCCTCGGCGAGGTCCGAGGTGGTGGCCTCAGCGGTCGGTTCGGACACGGGTGCCCTCCTGGTGGGCGGGATCGGACGAGGAGCGGGACCGGAGGCCCGAGATGAGGGTGCTCGGCAGCTCGGAGCCGGCGGCGAGGACCCGGGGCGAGAGGAGCTTCTGGAGGAGAGCCAGGACGAGGTCGAAGGCCAGGGCCAAGACGACGACCATGACGGCGCCGGCCCAGATGGGCTCCAGGGAGTTGGGCAGGCCGAGGCGGTTGAAACCGACCTTGATGAGGTCGCCGAGGCCGCCGCCGTTGACGAGCGTGGCGATGGCGGCGATGCCGGTGACGAGCAGGAACGCCACCCGGATGCCGGTGACGATCACCGGCCACGCGAGCGGGAGCTTGACCTGGAACAGGCGGCGCGTCGGGCTCATCCCCATGCCCTTGGCCGACTCCTCGACGGCGGGGTCGATGCCGTCGAGGCCGGTGACGGTGTTGCGGAGGATCGGGAGCAGGGCGTACATGAACAACGCCACCCGCACCGGCCACTTGCCGATGCCGAACACCGGGATGAACAGGGTGAACAGCGCGAGCGACGGGATGGTGAGAAAGACGCTGGCGATGCTGAGCGCGATGTTGCGCAACGCGGGCCGGTTCTGCACGACCACGCCGACGACCACCGAGAAGATGATGGCCGCCGCCATGACCTGCAAGACGATGGTGGCGTGCTCGATGGTCAGCTCCAGGACGTCGTCACGCTCGTCGGACATGTACTCGAGCCAGCTGTCGAAGCCGTTCATGGCGCGTTGTCGCGGTCGGGCCGCATGGCGGCGGCCGAGGGGTCCTGCCCCATGGTCTCCTCGCCTCCGGCCGGGGTCTCGACCGGATCTCGTCCCGACCCTAGCGGAGCTCGACCGTGGTGCCCCCCGTCACAGGCTGACGGGCCGTCGCGGTCGTCGCCGACGGTGAGACCTCCCCGCCGGGGCGGGGCGTCGACCGCCCGGGCGACGGGTAGGCACGGCGCCGTGGCACGCGACGACAGCGACGGGGCCGGGCGCTCCCCGGCGCGGGACGTCGCCCTGGTCGCGTCGTTCGTGGTGGGCCTGGCCGCGGCGGTCGCCTACGTGGTCGCCGCGGTCGTGCCCTGGTACACGTCCCGACGGGTCGACGGCCCCTTCGAGTCGGGGTCCGCCGCGTCCGTGGCCTTCGCTCCCCTCGTCGTGGCCCTGGCTCCCTTCGTGGTCCTCCCGCTGCGCTGGGCCCGGTCCACCACGCCGGTGCTGTGGGCGGCCCTGGTCGGCGGGATGGGAGCCCTGCTCGGGCTGGTCGTCGACGACATGGTCGACGCCTCGTCCGACACCCGGGTGGTGGCCGAGCGGGGTCCGGCGGTGCTGGTCGGCTCGGTGGCCCTGGTCGTGGTGGCCCTGGCCCTGGCGGCGTGGGCGCGCCCCCGACCCCGGGGCGCCGACGTCCCGACCGCGACGGCCGGCCTGGCCGCCGGCGGGGTGGTCGTGTCGGTGTTCGTGCCCCTCGCCGGCGTGCGGGAGAGCACGGCCGACACCTACCTCGGGACGGTGCGCGGCTGGGACGCCGGGTACCTGGCCTGGGCGGTGCTGCTGGTGGGCCTCGGCCTGGTGGAGGCGTCGATCGTCCGGGGCCCGACGGCGCCCGTCGGCCTGCGGGCCGTCGCCGCCGGGATGGTGCTGATCGGGGGTGCGCTGGTGGCGGTGGGCGTGGCCGGCGACGGCGTGGAGGTGGCGGTGCGCCCGGGCGGGGTCCTCCTCGCCGGGTGCGTCGTGGCGTTGGCGGTCGCCGTCGTGGTGGGTCGGCGCCGGCCGCGGTGGGGGCCGGAGCCCCCGGTCAGGAGGCCAGGGGAGGCGTCGAGCGGTTGACCCAGCTCTCGTCGGCCGACCGGGGGGTATCGACCCGTACGGCGTCCAGGCGGGACAGGTCGTCGGCGGTGAGGGCGACGGCGGCGGCGCCGACGTTCTGCTCCAGGTAGGAGACCCGCTTGGTGCCGGGGATGGGCACCACGTCGTCGCCCTGGGCCAGGACCCAGGCCAGGGCGACCTGGCCCGCCGCGCAGCCGTGAACGGCGGCGATCTCCTCGACGAGGGCGACGACCGAGCGGTTGGCGGTCAGGGCCTCGTCGGCGAAGCGGGCCGTGCCCCGCCGGAAGTCCCGTGCCGGCAGGTCGTCGGTGCTGGTGATGGCCCCGGTGAGGAAGCCCCGGCCCAGCGGGCTGTAGGGCACCAGGCCGATGCCCAGCTCGCGACACACCGGCAGGATCTCGGGCTCGAGGTCACGGCTCCAGACGGAGTACTCGGTCTGCAGGGCGGCGATGGGGTGGGTGCCGTGGGCCCGGCGGATCGTGTCGACCGACGCCTCCGAGAGGCCCAGGTGGCGCACCTTGCCTGCGGCGACCAGCTCGGCCATGGCCCCGACGGTCTCCTCGATCGGCACCGCGGTGTCGGGCCGGTGCAGGTAGTAGAGGTCGATGTGGTCGACGCCGAGGCGGGCCAGAGAGCCGTTGATCGAGGAGTGCACGTACTCCGGCGTGCCGTTGACCCCGCGGCGGATCTCGTCGCCGACGATCTCGATGGCGATGCCGAACTTGGTGGCGAGGGTGACCTCGTCCCGCCGCCCGGCGATCGCCGCGCCCACGACCTCCTCGGAGGTGTGGGGGCCGTAGACGTCCGCGGTGTCGAGCAGGGTCACGCCGAGGTCGAGGGCCCGGCCGATGACCTCGGTGGGGTCGATGCCGTCGAAGCCGCCGTAGATGGGGCTGAAGCTCATGCAGCCGAGGCCGATCGAGCCGACGAACAGGTCGGAGCGTCCGAGGGCGCGGGTGGGGAGGGACATGGTGATCTCTTTTCGGGATGGGTTGGGAGGATGTGGTGCGCGTCGGGACGTCAGGCGCCGCAGGTGCCGCCGTAGGCGGTGATCTTGAAGTCGATGACGGCCAGGGCGGCGGCGAGCTCGGTCTGGCGGCGCCGCACTGCCTCGCGGTGGGACTCCATCAGGGCCAGGCGCTCGGGGGCGGTGTGGGGGCCCTCGTTCACCAGCTCGACGTAGCGCTGCAGGTCGCGGATCGGCATCTCGGACTGGCGCATCCGGGTGAGGAAGACCACCCGGCGCACGTCGTGGTCGGTGTAGGCTCGTCGGCCGCCCGCGTCCCGGCCGACCTCGATCAGACCGATCCGCTCGTAGTAGCGGAGGGTGTCCACCGTGGTGCTGGTGCGCTCGGCCACCTCGCCGATGGCCAGGGCGGCGGTCGCCTCGGCGCGCTCGGTGCCGGTGCTCGGTGCGGTCTCGATCGCGGTCACGGAGCAGACGGTACGACCTGGAGCGCGCTCCAGGTCAAGGCGTTCTCCACGAACCGGCCCTCGTCGGACGACCCGCCACGGCCGCCGCCGTCCAGGGCCGTCGTGACGCCGTCGCGAATGACAGGGTTGTCATACAGATGTGCTACCAGTTCATGCAAATCTGGTAGTTGGACGCGCGAGGTCGGTTACGGTCCAAGTACCAGAGCTGTTCACCATGGTAGGAAGCTGGTACTTGTAGGCGCGTGCCCCAACCACCGCCCCGCGCCTCCCTCGCGAGCCTGGTCGGCCGCGGCACCCTGGACCTCGATCGGATCTTCGACGTCGGCCCGGTCGATAGCAAGGGTCGCTACCTGCACTGGGATCAGATGCGCCACCGCCGTCCCCCGAACGGTCTCTCGCTCGATGAGTGGTGGATCGGCACGAGCCTCAGTCGGAGGGCGCTTGCCCGCTCGCTGCCGCTGGTCGATGCGGGGGGACGGCCCTTCACGTTTGCCAACGTCGACGCGGTGCAGGAGAAGGCGCACCGGATCGACCAGCTCGCCGGGGGCCAGGTCCTCGCCGACGACGTGGTGACGAGCCTGCGGGGGAGTGATCGCTACCTCGTGAGCTCGCTGGCCGAGGAAGCCATCACGTCGAGCCAGCTGGAGGGAGCGAGCACCACGCGCCGGGTCGCGAAGGAGCTCCTCGCAAGCGGGCGCGCTCCTCGGGATCGCAGCGAGCAGATGATCGTCAACAACTTTCGCGCGATGATCGCGGCGCAGGAGATGGCCGCCGCCCCCCTTACACCGGAGGGGATCCTCGACCTGCACCGGATCGTCGCCGACGACGCGGTCGACGATCCGCGTGACGCCGGTCGGCTCCAGGCCGAGGGCGAGGATCGGATCGCCATCTACTGGCATGACGAGACGTTGCTCCACCAGCCTCCACCGGCGCACCAGCTCGAGGCCCGCTTGACCGAGCTCTGCGCCTTTGCCAACGGCGAGACCCCGGATCGCTTCCTGCACCCCGTCGTCCGAGCGATCATGCTGCACTTCTGGTTGGCGTACGACCACCCCTTCGTCGACGGCAACGGCCGCACGGCGAGGGCTGTCTTCTACTGGGCGATGCTGCGGAGCGGGTACTGGCTGGCGCAGTACATCTCGGTGTCCGCCATCCTCCGCGGAGCCCCGCGCCAGTACGTCGACTCGTACCTCTACACCGAGACCGACAGCGGCGACACCACCTACTTCGTGCTCTACCAGCTCGAGGTGATCCTCCGGGCCGTCGACAGCTTGAACGGCTACCTGGGCCGGAAGATGGCCGAGACGCAGGAGATCGAACGATTGCTCCAAGGCTCGGCGGCGTTGAACCACCGTCAGCTGTTGGTCGTTCGGGACGCCTTGCGCGACCCCTCCGAGCCCTTCACGATCGCCGCTCAGGCCCGGCGCAATCGGGTCACCTACGAGTCGGCTCGCACCGACCTCGCCGCGCTGGAGCGCCTCGATCTGCTCACCAAGGTCCGACAGGGCAAGAAGTACGTCTACCGCACCGCTCCCGACCTCCCGGCCCGGCTGCGGAACCTCGGAGACGCCGTCAGGACCGGGCGGTGAGGCGGCGGTTCTTGAACTTCGACGCCAGGTAGTCCTTGTTCATCAGGGCGATGAAGTCGATCGAGATCTCTTTCGGGCACGCCTCCTCGCACTCACCATGGTTGGTGCAGGAGCCGAAGAAGTCCTCCATGGTGTCGACCATGGCCTCGACCCGCCGGTAACGCTCGGGCTGGCCCTGGGGCATGAGGTTCAGGTGGCCGACCTTGGCCGCGGTGAAGAGCTGGGCGGCGGAGTTGGGGCAGGCTGCCACGCAGGCCCCGCAGCCGATGCAGGCGGCCGCGTCCATGGCCGAGTCGGCCACCGGCTTGGGGATCGGGGTCAGGTTGGCGTCCGACGCGCCCCCGGTCTCGGCGGTGATGAACCCGCCGGCCTCGACGATGCGGTCGAACGCCGAGCGATCGACCATGAGGTCCTTGATCACCGGGAAGGCGGTGGCCCGCCACGGCTCGATGACGATCTCGTCGCCGTTCGAGAACTTCCGCATGTGCAGCTGGCAGGTCGCGGTGCCCTTCTGCGGTCCGTGGGCCTGTCCGTTGATCATCAGCGAGCAGGTGCCGCAGATGCCCTCGCGGCAGTCGTGGTCAAATGCGATCGCGTCCTGGCCCTCGTTGATGAGGCGCTCGTTGACGAGGTCGAGCATCTCCAGGAACGACATCTCGTCGTTGACGCCTGGAGCGGAGATGGTGTCGAAGCGACCCGGGGCGTCGGGGCCCTCCTGGCGCCAAACCTTCAGGGTGACGTTCAGCTCGTTCACTTGTAGCTCCGCACGGCGAGGTGGACGTTGTCGAACTCGAGGGCTTCGGTGTGGCGGGTGGGGGCCGACGGGTCGCCGGTCCACTCCCACGCCGCGACGTGGGCGAAGTGGTCGTCGTCGCGCTCGGCCTCGCCCTCGTTCGTCTGGTGCTCGCCCCGGAAGTGCCCGCCGCAGGACTCCTCGCGGGTGAGGGCGTCGAGGCACATGACCTGGGCCAGCTCGAAGAAGTCGTCGACCCGGCCCGCCTTCTCGAGGGTCTGGTTGACGCTCCGGCCGTTCCCGGTGACCCGCAGGTCCTTGCGGAACTCCTCGTGCAGGGCCGGGATCTCGGCCAGGGCCTTCTCCAGCCCTTCGCGGGTGCGCTCCATGCCGCAGTAGTCCCACATGATGCGTCCGAGCTTCATGTGGAAGGCGTCGGGCGACTGGGTGCCGCCGATGGCGAGGTAGCCGTCGAAGCGTTCGCGGGCCGCCTCCTCGGCGGCGCGGAACTCGGCGTGACCGGTGGGCACCGGCTGGGTGCCGAGCTGGGGGGCGAGGTAGTTGCTGATGGTGTTGGGCAGCACGAAGTAGCCGTCGGCCAGGCCCTGCATGAGCGCCGAGGCGCCGAGGCGGTTGGCCCCGTGGTCGCTGAAGTTGGCCTCGCCGGCGGCGTAGAGGCCCGGCACGGTGGTCATGAGCTCGTAGTCCACCCACAGCCCGCCCATCGTGTAGTGCACCGCGGGGTAGATGCGCATGGGCACCTGGTAGGGCGACTCGTCGGTGATGCGCTCGTACATCTCGAAGAGGTTGCCGTAGCGCTCGGTGATGGTGTCCTCGCCGAGGCGCCCGATGGCATCGGCGAAGTCGAGGTAGACGCCGTTCTTCAGCGGTCCGACGCCGCGGCCCTCGTCGACGACGACCTTGGCGGCCCGGCTGGCGATGTCGCGGGGGGCGAGGTTGCCGAAGCTCGGGTAGCGCCGCTCGAGGTAGTAGTCGCGGTGGTCCTCGGGGATCTGGTCCGCCGAGCGCGTCTCGTCGGGGTCGGTCGGGGCCCAGATGCGCCCGTCGTTGCGGAGCGATTCGGACATGAGGGTGAGCTTCGACTGGAAGTCGTCGCTCTGGGGGATGCACGTCGGGTGGATCTGGGTGTAGCAGGGGTTGGCGAACGCGGCGCCCTTGCGGTGGGCCCGCCAGGCGGCGGTGACGTTGCAGGCCATGGCGTTGGTCGAGAGGAAGAAGGCGTTGGAGTAGCCCCCGGTGGCCAGCACGACGGCGTGGGCGGAGTGGCTGGTGATCTCGCCGGTGAGCAGGTCGCGGACCACGATGCCGGCGGCCTGGCCGTCGACCACGACGACATCGACGAGCTCGCTGCGGTTGTGGAGCTGCACCCGGCCCAGCCCGACCTGGCGCTCGAGCTGCTGGTAGACGCCGAGCAGGAGCTGCTGGCCGGTCTGACCCCGGGCGTAGAACGTGCGGCTCACCTGGGCGCCGCCGAAGGAGCGGTTGTCGAGCAGGCCGCCGTACTCCCGGGCGAAGGGCACGCCCTGGGCGGTCATCTGGTCGATGATGCGCACCGATTCTTCCGCCAGGCGGTGGACGTTGGCCTCCCGGGACCGGAAGTCACCGCCCTTCACCGTGTCGTAGAAGAGCCGGAAGACCGAGTCGCCGTCGCCCTTGTAGTTCTTGGCCGCGTTGATCCCGCCCTGGGCGGCGATCGAGTGGGCCCGGCGGGGCGAGTCGTGGAAGGTGAAGGCCTTCACGTTGTACCCCTGCTCGCCGAGCGTGGCCGCCGCCGCGCCGCCGGCCAGGCCGGTGCCGACGATGATGATGTCGTACTTGCGGCGGTTGGCCGGGTTCACGAGCTTGCGGGCGAACTGGTAGTTCGTCCACTTCTCGCCGATCGGCCCGTCGGGGATCTTGGCGTCGAGGGTCATGGCCATGGCGGGGTCCTCCTCGGACGATCAGACCGAGACGACGCCGGCGAGGACGGCGATCGGGAACGAGACGTTGCCCAGCACCACGATGGCGGCGAACCCGGCGGCGAAGCCGCGGCGCCAGGCGTTGAAGCGGGGGTTGTTCCACCCCATGGTCTGGAAGAGGCTCCAGGCGCCGTGGAAGAGGTGGAAGCCGAGGGCCACGTTGGCCACCAGGTAGATCACCGCGTTCCACCAGCGGGCCAGGCTGAGGGCGACGTTCTCATAGGGCAGGCCCCGCACGTAGGTGTAGCCGGTACCGGTGAAGGTGAAGTCGAAGAGGTGCCAGATCAGGTACAGGCCGACGATGACCCCGGAGGTGCGCATGGTGCGGCTCGCGTAGTTCGCGGCCAGGTAGTCGCGCTTGGATTGGTACTTGGTGAGGCGGGCCGCCCGGTTCATCCGGGTGAGGGCGTACGCGGCGTGCACGTGGAGTGCGAAGGCGCCGATGAGCCCGATGCGCAGCAGCCAGAGGGCCACGGTGCGGGGCAGGATCGGCACCAGCAGCTCGCGCAGGAACTCGCCGTAGTGGTTGAAGTCCTCGGCGCCGAAGTACATCTTCAGGTTGCCGATCATGTGGGCGAAGACGAAGCCCATGATGGCGATGCCCGTCAGCGCCATGACGTACTTCTTGCCCACCGCCGAGCGGTAGAGCTCGACGGGGAACGGAGCCGGGCGTGTCGGCCGACCGGCCCCGCCGCCGCCCCTGGTCACTGTGGTCGCTGCCATCGAGCCGGAACCTACCTCCGCCCGTGCAACCGAGCAGAACCGGAGCATCAGGTGGGCTCTGGGCCGCGAGGCACGAAGATGACCACCAAGGCGGTGAGGACGACCCCTGAATCGCTGGCCACCAGCCGACGAGCCCCGAAGGGTCAGAGGCCGAGGCCCTCGATGCGGCCGTAGGTGCTGCAGAGCCCGGCGGCGTTGATCGACAGGAACGTGGCGACGAGGCTCCAGGCCAGGCGGCGCCGCCACCCGTGCAGGCGCCGGGAGCCGGCCCCGGCGGTGGGCATGTACCAGTCGGGCAGCAGGCCCAGGTCGTCGCGCCCGGCGACCTCCCAGTAGCTCACGGCGTCGTCATCAGGAACGTCGACCGGCCCGGCGGCGAGGGCCTGGGCCTCGAGCTCAGCGGCGCTGATCGGCGGCAGGCCCCCGGTCTCCTCGGTCTCGGCTCGGACGGCCCCGGTGAACAGGTCGGTCAGGCCGAACTCGGCCTCGTCGGTGTCGCTGGGCAGGTCGGTGACCTCGGCTTCGTCGGTCCCGGGTTCCTCGGTGTCCTTCACCTCGGTCTCGACGGTCCCGGGCTTGTCGCCCGCGGCCTCGACGTTGTCGGTCTTGCTGAGCAGGGCGGTCATGATCGGTGTCCTCACGGGCGGCGCCGAGCCGGTCCCCGCAGGCTACCGGTGCCCCGCCCGCACTGGCCCGCGCCCCGTTGGTCCGAAAGGTCGATCTGCGACCGTGGGGGTGGCGGATCGACCTTGGTGGTGCGGCGATCCGGTTCCCCGGTCGCACCGCCCTGCGCCCCGTCGGTCCGCGCCTCGCCGGTCCGAAAGGTCGATCTGCGACGGCGGGGGTGGGGGATTGACCTTTCTTGGGTCGTCGGGCCGGTCGAAGGGTCGATTGGCCGCCGTGGAGGTGGGGGATCGACCTTTCGTCGTCGTCGAGGTCAGGTGACGCCGGTGGGCTCGGTGCGGACCCAGATCTGCTGGCGGCCGATCTCGGCCGGGGCTGCGACCTCGCAGTCCTCGGTGCGGACGAGGGCGTAGCCCAGGCGCCGGGCGACCGAAGCGCTGCGGACGTTGGCCTCGTCGCAGTGGATCTCCACGAAGGTGATGTCGTCGAGGGTCAGCACCAGGTCGGTGAGCGTGCCCACGACGCGGGTCATCAGGCCGTGCCCGGTGGCATCCCGGGCGAGCCAGTAGCCGAACTCCACCCCGCCCGGCCCGATCCGGTCGTGGAGGCCGCATGCGCCGACGGGAAGGCCCTGCGACGCGGTGAAGATGCCGTACACGGCCTCGGTGCCCTCGTCCGCCCGCCCGTTGGTCTCGGCGATGAACGTGGTCATGGCGGCGACGGTGACGCCGGAGGGGGTGGCCCAGGCCATCCAGGGCGACAGGTGGTCGCGCTCCGCGGTGGCCACCGCCGACAGCGCGGTGGTGTCGTGGGGGGTGTAGCGGCGCAGGACCACGTCGCCCAGGTCGATCCGCTCCGGCGGTCTCGGCTCCACCGACCCATCCCACCACCTCGGGGGCGTCGGCCGCGTGGATTCCGAGCCGCACTTACGATTCCGAGCCGCACCTACGATGCGGCGTGGCTGGACGACGGTGGGAGGGCTGGGGTGACGAGGCTTTCGCCTGCCATCGCGAGGTCGAGGTGCTCCAGCTCCACGACGAAGACGAGCACGGTGGCCTCCGGGCCCTGTCGGTCGAGGTGGTCGACGGCGAGGCCGCCGACGTGGTGCTGACCGACCTCGCGATCGGAGGAACAGGCCTGGTTGGTGCCGTCCTGACCGGGCTCCAGGTCTCCGATGCCCTCGTGGCCGCCGCGGACCTCGCCGGGGTCCGGTGGCCGACTGCTCTGCTCCAGCGGGTCGAGCTGCGGGGCGCCCGGCTCACCGGCGCCGATCTGACCGACATCCGCCTCCACCAGGTGCGAGCCCGGGAGTGCCGCTTCGACAGCACCGTGCTCAGCGGGGCGCAGCTCCGCGACGTGGTCTTCGAGGACTGCACGTTCTCCGACGCCTTCCTCGGCGGGTCGCGCCTCGAACGGGTCCGCTTCGTGCGCTGCGACCTCTCGGCCGCCGACCTCGACGGGGCCCGCCTCGATGACGTCGACCTGCGCTCGTCGCGCATCGACGGGGTCCGGCGCCTCGCGGATCTCCGCGGCGCGGTGGTCGACCCGGCTCAGGTGCGCGACGTGGCCGAGCGCCTGGCCCACCAGGTCGGCTTGGTGGTCGAGCCCGAGCTCGACCCCCCTGAGGGCTGACCAGACCGAGACCTCCGTCCGGGGCGCATCGGCGGATGGGCCACCAGATCGCGTCTCATCCCGAGGTGGTCGGGCGGTCGGTGAAAGGTCGATGGGCGACCGTGGAGGTGGAGGATCGACCTTTCGTGGCGCGGCCGGCCGGTGAAGCGTCGGCGGACCACCGGGCGCGGATCGGTGGGTGGGCCACCAGATCGCCCACCCCTCGTTGGCGGTGGGGTCGACCCCGGGCCGGACCCCCTCGGGCCGCCGGGCTACTCGGGGAGGTCGAGCTCGATGTGCAGGTCGCGCAGCTGCTGGGGGGTGACCTCGCCGGGGGCGCCCATGAGCAGGTCGAGGCCGGTGACGGTCATCGGGAAGGCGATGACGTCGCGGATGAGGGTCTCATCGGCGAGGAGCATGAGGATGCGGTCGAGGCCCGGCGCGAACCCGGCGTGGGGCGGGGCCCCGAACTGGAAGGCGTTGTAGAGGGCGGGGAACCGCTCCTCGACGACCTCCGGGCCGTAGCCGGCGATGGCGAAGGCCTTGAGCATCAGCTTGGGATCGTGGTTGCGGACCGCGCCGGAGGAGAGCTCGTAGCCGTTGCACACGATGTCGTACTGGTAGGCGACGATGTCGCCCGGCTCCTGGTGCTCGAGGGTCTCGAGGCCGCCCTGGGGCATGGAGAAGGGGTTGTGGCTGAAGTCGTAGCGCTCCTTCTCCGCGTCCCACTCGAACATGGGGAAGTCGACGATCCAGCAGAAGCGGTACACGTCGGCCTCGAGCAGGTCGAGACGGTGGCCCAGCTCGGAGCGCACCACCCCCGCAACGGTGGCCGCGTCGTGCGCGGACTCATCGGCGATGAACACGATGGCGTCGCCCGCCTCGAGCGCGGCGGCGGTGACCATGGCGTCCACCGCCGGGGCGTCGAGGAACTTGGCGATGGGCCCCGCGGGGGCGTCGAGGTCGTCGAGCTTCAACCAGGCGAGACCGCTGCCGCCGCGCTCCTTGGTGAAGTCGGTCATCTTGTCGAAGAACGATCGGCTCTGGGCGGTGCCGCCGGGGATGCGGATGGCCCGCACCGTCTTGCCCGCGAAGGCCTTGAAGTCAGTGGCGGTGAAGACCGCGGTGAGGTCGACGATCTCGAGCGGGTTGCGGAGGTCGGGCTTGTCGGTGCCGTAGCGGGCCATCGCCTCCGCGTAGGTGATGCGGGGGTAGGTGGGCCGGGTGCGCTCACGGGTGGAGAAGCGGCCGAAGAGGCCGTCGAGCAGCGTCTCGACCACCGCGAAGACGTCCTCCTGGGTGGCGAAGGCCATCTCCAGGTCGAGCTGGTAGAACTCGCCCGGGGAGCGGTCGGCCCGGCCGTCCTCGTCGCGGAAGCATGGTGCGATCTGGAAGTAGCGCTCGACGCCGCCCACCATCAGCAGCTGCTTGAACTGCTGCGGCGCCTGGGGCAGGGCGTAGAAGCGGCCCGGGTAGCGGCGGCTGGGCACGAGGTAGTCGCGGGCGCCCTCGGGCGAGGAGCTGGTGAGGATCGGGGTCTGGACCTCGAGGAAGCCCTGGTCGACCATCTGGGCCCGGATGTACTGCAGCACGTCGGACCGCAGCCGCAGGTTGCGCTGCAGGCGCTCGGTGCGCAGATCGAGGAACCGGTGCCGCAGCCGCACGTCCTCGCGCACGTTCGACGCCCCGCCCAGCTCGAAGGGCAGGGTCTTGGTGGCCCGGCCGAGCACGGTGATCTCCTCGGCCGCGACCTCGATGTCGCCCGAGTCGAGGTTGGGGTTGCGGGTGCCCTCGGGACGGGCCACGACCCGACCGGTGACCCGCACGACGCTCTCGCGCGACAGGTCGCGGACCGTTGCGTGGAGGGCTTCGTCGTCCTGGGGGAGCACGACCTGCACGATGCCGGACTGGTCGCGGACATCGGCGAAGACCAGGCCCCCGTGGTCGCGGAGCACGCTCAGCCAACCGGCGACCCGCACGGTGCTCTCGACGTCGTCCAGGCCGAGGTCACGGCTGTGGTGGGTGCGGTAGGCGTGCATCGTCTCTGGTCTCCGGGCATCGGTGAGGGTGGCACGGTGGCGGCCGATCGGGACCGTCTGCGCACCTCGTTGACAACGTACGGTGCCACGTACGGTGCCACGTTCACCGCCTACCCGTTGACGGGTTCACCGGACCGGGGGCCTACAGGTCGTCCTCGGGCATCCAGAGGCCGTGGAAGCCGTACGGAACCCGCACCGGGAGGTGGACCCGCGCGATGGGCCCGGCGGCAACGTCGGTGGCGTGGAGGATCGCCAGGTGCGAGGTGTCGGGTGGTCCGGTCGTACGCGAAGGTGAGCAGCCAGCCCTCGCCCTCCCCCTCGTCGCCGGCGACGAAGACCACCTCCCCGGCCCGCTCGAGCTCGAGTTGCCGGATCAGCGGCCGAACAGCGCGCCGAGGTCGATGCTCCAGCCGGGGACGAGCGGCGTGGTGAGGGTGTCATCCCCGGTGAGCTCGAGGGCGACGTCGAAGGTCGGGGCGTCGGCGCGGCTGCGGCGGTAGGCGAGGACGACATCGGCGGCGGTGTCGACCAGCCACACCTCGGCCACGCCGGCGGCCTCGTAGAGGCGGAGCTTGGGCCCGACGTCGAACCGCCACGTCGACGGTGAGCGGACCTCGACGACCAGCGAGGGCGGGGTGGCGAAGCGGCTCTCGTCATCGGCCAATCGTCGCTCGTCGGGCACCCACCACAGGTCGGGCACGAACACGTTGTGCTCGCCGATCGCCACGTCACCTGAGGTTCCGACCTCACCGCACCCCGGGTGCGAGTCGGCGTGGGACCAGTAGAGGCGCAAGAGGCGGTTGATGACGCGGTTGTGGCGGGCGGCGGGACTGTTCACGACGACGAGCTCCCCGTCGATGAGCTGAGCGCGCGGCTGCTCGTCGGTGGTGGCGAAGAACTCCTCCGCGGTCATCTTCTTGTGGTCCCGAGCGGCGAGGGCCATGGCCTCCACAGTACCCAGGGCGGCATTGGCGGGTCACCGCACCCCTCGAACTGGTCAGTGATCTGGGGGCTCCGGCCCCCGATCCGCCTACCGGTTCGACGTTCGCGCCGAGGCGCGGCGCCGCCCGGCGCCAACGACGTCAGGCGCCCCGGATCACCGAGGCGTCGTCGTTGGTGGCGAGCTCGATGCCGTCGGCCCCGACCAGCCGAAGGGAGAGGCCGAGGGAACCGGGGGCGTCGGGGACGACGAGCTGCAGGGTGCCGACGCGGACGCACGCGTCGGCGCCGACGTCGCCGCCGAAGCGCCACGTGTGCTCGCCCCCGGTCCAGGTGACGCAAGCCGTGGCCGTTATGCCCTCGATCGGTGCACGCCGGTCGCTGACGACGTGGACGTCGAGGGCCAGCGCCTCGCCGGGCGCGACCGCGGGCAGCCGGTCGGCCACCACGATCACCGGGCGACAGGCGGCGCGCAGCGCCTCCCAACCGGCCTTGGGCACCCGCTCGTGGTCGAGCAGCGACCACGAGACAGCCGGGTGGCCATCGTTGAGGGCGAGCTGGGCGAAGCCTCCGGTGGGGCGGTACTTGAGCCGGCGCAGCTCTTCGACCTGTCGCCGCACCACGTTGGCCTGGTACCGCTGGGTCGCCTCCTTCCATCCCTCGTAGGTGGCGTGGTCGGCGGGCGGCACGTGGCGGTCGAAGATCTTGCGCTGGAGCCCGTGGGTGCGACCCAGGCGCTCCCAGTCGAGCTCCGGCCAGCGTTCGGACTCCATGAACGCGTCGGTCTCGGGCACGGCCTGGGCCCCGAGCTCGGAGACGAAGCGGACCATGCGGGGCACCAGGCGGGCGAAGGCCGGCAGCTGGCGCTCGTCGCCGTGGTACCAGCCGAACGAGAGGTGGCTGTCGGTGCCCTCCAGCGCCGGAGGGTGGGGCAGCACACCGGAGTGGGCCACCACCGGACGGCTGCCGTCGTGGCGCGAGAGGGCCCGCTTCACCGAGCGGTCGAGCACCGTCTTGTTCCACGTCGGGAGCTGCTGGCCGGCGAGGTAGCGGGCGGCGAGGGTGTTGACGTCGCCCTCGTCGGCGGTGAGGTCGAGGGCCACGGGCTCGTTGTGGCCGCACCAGATGGCCACCGACGGGTGGTGGCCGAGCAGGTCGACCGCCTCACGGGCCTGGCGCACGGCCGCCTTGCGCACCGAGCGGGCGTAGCCCCGCTGCAGGGGCAGGTCCTGCCAGAGCAGGAGGCCGGCCTCATCGGCGGCGTCGTAGAGCTCGGGTCGGGTGATGTGGGCGTGGAGGCGGAGCAGGTCGAGCCCGGCGTCGACGGCGAGGGCGACGTCGCCTCGCAGCTCGTCGGGGGTGGCCTCGGCCAGCGCCATCCGGGTGGGCATGAGGTTCGAGCCCTTCAGGAACAGCCGCTCGCCGTTGACCGACGCGATCCAGTGGCGGAGGGCCACCTGGCGCAGCCCGATGCGCCGCACCCGCCGATCGCTGCGCGTCACCGCGCTGTCGGGCTCGCCACCGTCGGACCGTTCGGATCCGCCCGCCGGGGCGGCCGTCGGCGCCGCCGTCGCGCCCATCTCGGGGATGAGGACCTCGACGGTCACCTCGTGCAGGGGCTGGTCGCCGAGGGCGTGGGGCCACCACAGCGCGGGCTGGGCGACGGTGACGGTCCAGCTGAGCTGGTTCTCACCGGCGGCGAGGGTGTGGCCGTCCTCGCGGTCGATGCCGCCGACGGTGGTGCGGACGGTGACGGGCCCGGCGTCGGCCGCGTCGAGCACCACCCGCACCGAGACCACGGCGCGCTCGACCGATGCCTCCTGGCACAGCACCCGGAGGTGGCGGATCCGCACCGGTCCGCTGCGCTCGACGCGGACCGGCCGCCAGATGCCCCCGGGGTTCCAATCCGGGTCGAGCAGGTCGGAGTGCTGAAGCTCGCCGGTCAGGTTGCGCTTGGCCGAGCGGTCCGACGGGTGCGAGCAGGTGAGCTCGACCCCGAGACAGTGGTCGTCGCGATCGGCGAGCGCATCGGTGACCTCGAAGGAGTGGGGGAAGAAGTACCCCTCGGTGTCGCCCACGTAGGCGCCGTCGAGCCAGACGTCGCTCTGGTAGAAGCAGCCGTCGAGCACGAGCCAGGCCCGCTCGCCGTGCGTCGGGCGCGGGTGGCTGAACGCCGTGCGGTAGAGGAGGGGGCCGTTCACCTCGGCGAAGGCCGGGGTCGAGCGCCAGTGGCCGGGGACGTCGATGGCCTCCCAGTCGCGGTCGTCGAGGTCGTCGTCGAGCCAAGTGCGCCGCAGGTCGTCGTCGGCCACGAGCGCATGCCACCGGCCGGAGAGGTCCATGGCCGGCGACGCTACCCGCCACCCTCCCCCGGACGACCGGGGCTCGCTCCGCCCGGCGGGGCCTCGCGACGGACCGGGCGGCGATCGTCGCCGGTAGGTTGGCCGTCATGTCGAACCGCCCCGCCACCCTCGGCCAGCTGCGGACATCGGGCTGGCGCTCGGTGCCGGTGAAGCAGGAGATGCAGCGCAACGCGCTCGCCAAGGTCCGCGCCGGCGAGCCGCTCGTCGAGGGCGTCATGGGCTACGAGGACACCGTGCTGCCCCAGCTCGAGAACGCCGTGCTCGCGGGCCACGACATCGTGTTCCTGGGTGAGCGGGGCCAGGCCAAGACCCGCATGATCCGCTCGCTCACCGGGCTGCTCGACGAGTGGCTGCCCGTCGTCGCCGGCAGCGAGATCCTCGACGACCCCTACGCCCCCGTCTCGAAGCCGGCCCGCGACCTCATCGCCGAGAAGGGCGACGACACGCCGGTCGACTGGGTGCACCGCGACGACCGCTTCGGCGAGAAGCTGGCCACGCCCGACACGTCGATCGCGGACCTGATCGGCGAGGTCGACCCCATCAAGGTCGCCGAGGGCCGCTACCTCGCCGATGAGCTCACGCTCCACTACGGCCTGGTGCCCCGCACCAACCGCGGCATCTTCGCCATCAACGAGCTGCCCGACCTCTCCGAGCGCATCCAGGTGGGTCTGCTCAACGTGCTCGAGGAGCGCGACATCCAGATCCGGGGCTACAAGGTCCGCCTCCCGCTCGACGTGCTGCTCGTCGCCTCGGCCAACCCCGAGGACTACACCAACCGCGGTCGCATCATCACCCCGCTGAAGGATCGCTTCGGCGCCCAGATCCGCACCCACTACCCGTTGGAGGTGGCGACCGAGGTGGCCATCGCCCAGCAGGAGTCCCGCCCCTTCGAGGTCGAGGGGGTCGAGGTGCGGGTGCCGGGGTGGATGGACGAGATCGTCGCCACCTTCACCCACCTGGCCCGTCAGTCGAGCAACGTCAGCCAGCGCTCGGGGGTGTCGGTGCGCCTCACCGTGACCAACCGCGAGACCCTGGTCGCCAACGCCGTGCGCCGCTCGCTGCGCCTGGGCGAGGACGTCGTCACGCCGCGGGTCAGCGACCTCGACGCCCTGGCCGCCTCGACGATGGGCAAGGTCGAGGTCGAGTCCTTCGAGGAGGGCCGCGAGGGCGACATCGTGGCCAAGCTCCTGCACCATGCGGTGCTGACGGTCTTCCGCGACCGGGTCGGCACCGGAGTGGCCGGGGCGGTGGTCGACAGCTTCGACGGCGGCGAGGTGCTCCACGTCGGCGAGGACGTCACCGTGGCCGACTACGAGACGCGCCTCGCCGAGCGCCCCGGCCTGGCCGAGATCGTCGACGAGCTGGCCGGCGAGGGCGCGGCGGCGTCGGACCGGGCCAGCGCGGCCGAGCTCATCCTCGAGGGCCTTCACCTCTCCAAGCGGCTCAACAAGGACG
Organism: Iamia sp.; assembly: GCF_035575815.1. Taxonomy (NCBI): domain Bacteria; kingdom Bacillati; phylum Actinomycetota; class Acidimicrobiia; order Acidimicrobiales; family Iamiaceae; genus Iamia; species Iamia sp. The sequence goes on along the minus strand of NZ_DATLXO010000083.1, from coordinate 1,905 downwards.
CCGTCGGCGCCCGCGCCACCTACCGCTCCCGCTGACGGCGGGGCTACATCACCTCGATCGGGCACTGCGGCCCCGGCGCGCGGGCCAGACGGGCGTCGCGCGTGAGCAAGGGGACACCCAGGGCCTCGGCCAAGGCCACGTAGAACGCGTCGTACCCCCGGACGTTCCCGCGCAGCTCCCACGCGCGCCGGAGCAAGGAGCGATGGGCGAACCGCTCCCCAGCCCAGTCCCGGAGGTCGTCGAGGGCCTGCGCAGCCGCAGTCCGGTCCAGCTCACCGGTGCGCGCCCAGCGCTGGACGACGGAGAGGACCTCGGCGTCGATGAGGTGCGGCGCCACCTGTTCGGTCCCGGCGATCCGTCGCCGGATCGGCTCCGCCATGGAGGTGCCGGCGACCACCTCGAACAGCACGCCCGCGTCGAGGACGACGAGGCTCACCGGTCGTCGCCGGGCCACGGGCCCCGGATCTCGTCGAGAGCATCGAGCACCTGCTCGGTGGTGATGGTCGAACGCCGTCCGCGCGTGCGCTCCAGCCACTCCTCCATGGACGGGCGCTCCGTGATGCGCTCGATCTCCCGACGGAGCAGCTCGGGCACCGTCGTCCCGGCGCGCGCCGCCCGCTCGGCCAGGACGCGGTACTGGTCGTCGGGCACGTCGCGAATCTGCAGGGTCTTGGGCACAGTTGCACGATATCATGCTTCGACGCATGGACTCATGCGACCACGCATCAGCGGGACCAGGGCTTGGCGCAGTCCCACACCGCCCCGAGGCGCTCGGTGGCGGTTGGAGTGCCCGGTGTGACCAGATCGGCTCCCTCACCGGGACCCTTCCACGCGCCCGGGTCGTCGAGGCGGCACTGGGTGTCGACCACCAGCGCGCCCCAGCCGGGGTCGAAGGTGAGCTCCCCGCCGGTGGCGGCGTTGGGGTTGTCGGGGGCGACGAGCGTGACGCTGAACGCGCCGTAGAGGATCTGGGCGGCGACGAGGGCGGCGAGCAGCCTGGGCTTGGCGTCGAGGGCCCGGGCCAGCAGCAGGGCCAGGCCGACGAGGGTGGGCAGCAGGTGGCCCATCTTCCAGGGGAACCGCAGGAACAGCAGCTGCGAGGTCACCACGGTGAGCAGCCCGACCCGCACGAGCCAGTCGGCCCGCCATCGTCCGAGGGCGCGCACCAGCGACGGCAGGGCCAACAGCAACACGACGGCCGCGAACGGACCCACGAAGTACAGGTCCTTCACGCCAAACCGTCCGACCTGGACCAGCAGCGACGAGGTGGGCACGTCGTTCTGGGCGAAGGCGAGCGAGGAGTCGGCGGCCAGGAACGACGGCACGAACACGACCAGCCCGGTGACCGTCGCGACCGCAAGGAGGACCAACGCCCGCACCGGCCCGATCGCACGTCCCGACTCCCCGGGTCGGGCCTCGGAGGGAACCCCGGCACTGTCGAGCGCACCACCGCCGGGACCGGCGGCGGGGCCGCTCTCGTCGCCGACGGGAGGTGGCGTTCCGGGTGGACCAATGGGTCCGACGTGCTCGGGGTGTCGCCGCTCGAGCGCCTCGGCGAGGGCCAGGGCGGCGACGAGGAAGGCGGTCGAGGCGCGACACCCGACGGCCAAGCCGGCCAGCACCCCGGCGCCGATCGCGCCGCCGATCGATGGGCGCGAGCGCAGGACGAGCGCGGCTGCCACCCAGAGGGCGAGGGCCCAGAGGAAGTCGACCGTCGAGGTGGCGGCGATCAGGAACCACGGGTTGGCCACCACCACCGCCACGGAGAGCCCGACCCGCCCGACCCCCTCCCGACGGAGCAAGACGGCCAGCAGCACCGTCAGCGCCACCCCGGCCGCCAGGGAGCCGAGGTTGGGTCCAACGGTGCCGCCGATCGCCTCCAGCCCACCGACCGCCGCCTCGTGC
>NZ_DATLXO010000082.1:0-16668 GCF_035575815.1 Iamia sp. | reverse complement strand
CCGTGGGCTGGGTCTGGGTCAACACCCACGGCTCGTTCCCCTTCGCCGTGGTGCTGCTCGCCCTCGTGGCCGTCGGGGCCCGCCTCGACCGGGGGTCGTGGGGTCCCGAGGTCCGCGCCCTGGGCTGGGCGGGCGCCGGGCTGCTGCTGGGCGCCGTCAACCCCCTCGGCCCCCGCCTCTTGATCTTCCCCCTCACCGTGGGCGCCCGCTCGGAGGCCTTCGAGTCGGTCGTCGAGTGGCAGGCACCCAGCTACCGGTCGTGGTCCCAGCTGCTTGTCGCCGGCCTGCTGCTCGTGGCCGTGCTCGGGCTGGTCCGAACGCCCCGCTGGCGCGACGCCCTGCCGCTGGTGGTCTTCGGCGGCCTGGCCCTGACCTCGGCCCGCAACCAGGGCCCGCTGCTGCTGGTGTTGGTCCCCGTGCTCGCCGGCGCCGTGGTGCACCTCGGCCCGGAGGTGGCGGCGGTGCGGCGCACCATCCTGCGTCCGGCGCTGGTGGCCGTCGGCGTGCTGGCCGTCGTGTTCTCGACCGCGGCGCTGAGCCAGTCCCACACCGGGCTCGGCGCCTACCCCGAGGACGAGGTGGCGTGGATGGAGGACGAGGGGCTCTGGGGCGAAGGGTCCCGGGTCGTGGCCCAGGACTTCGTCGGGAACTACCGTGAGGCCCGGCGGGGCACCGAGGCCCGGGTCTTCATCGACGACCGGGTCGACATGTACCCGCTCGAGCTGATCGAGGACTACCGCGAGCTGGTGCGCGCGGGCCCCGAATGGGACCGGGTGCTCGAACGCCACGGGGCCACCGCCGTGCTCTGGGCGGCCGACACCCCGCTGAGCGCAGCCCTCGACCGCTCGGACCGGTGGGAGGTCGTGCGTCAAGGTTCGCGCTGGGTGGTCGCGATACCCGTGGCGTGACGCTGGGTGGGATCCGAGCCATCCGGCCCATGCACGCCGGGCCCGCCCCGCCGATGGAGGGTGGTCGAGTACGCCCTGCTGATCGCCCTCATCGCCCTGGCCTGCGTCGGCGCCATGACGTACCTGGGCACGAGCGCGGGTGGGGACCTGGATCGGTCCGGGAGCTGCATCGCCGCCGCCGCCGACGGCACCCCGCTACCGGCGAACTGTCGGTAGCGGTCCGGTTACTCGGCACGCCTCTCAGCCGAGGCGGACGATGCCCATCCGCACCGCTTGGAGCACGGCCTGGGTGCGGTCGCGGGCGTCGAGCTTCTGGTAGATCGACGCCAGGTGGTTCTTGACCGTCTTCTGGCTGATGCAGAGCTCTCGGTCACCTCACCGGTGCTGCAGCCATCGGCGATGAGCTGGAGGATCTTCTCTTCGCGCTTGGTCACCACCCGGTCGGGCTCGTCGGGCTCGTCGAGGTGACGGACCTCGTGGAGCATCGAGGCGGCCAGGGCGGGGGACAGGGGGCTCTCGTCGTCGGTGGCCGTCCGGATCACCTCCGCGATCTCGTCGATGGAGCAGTCCTTCACGAGGTACCCGGCGGCGCCGGCGTCGATGGCGGCCCGCAGCACCTCGCGGTCCGCGTGCATGGTGAGCATCGAGGGAGCTCGGCAGGCTCTGGGCCACCCGGTGGAGGGCGAAGAGCAGGGCGTTGGCGTCCGAGAGGCGGCCCAGGTGGTCGAGGGCCAGGGAGTGCTGGCGGTCGGCCTCGACGTTGATGTGCCGCGCGCCACGGGGCGGCGCTCCCTGGTCGGGGGACGGGGACGGCCTGGTACGGTCCGCGTCCCATGATCCTCGTCGGCCTCACCGGAGGGATCGGGAGCGGCAAGTCGACGGTCTCGGCCCTGCTGGGCGACCGGGGTGCGGTCGTCATCGACGCCGATGCCATCACCCGAGAGCTCCAGGCCCCCGGCCAACCCGTGCTCGATGCCATCGTGGAGCGCTTCGGGCCCGGCGTGCGGGCCGCCGACGGCACGCTCGACCGCCAGGCCCTGGCCGACGTGGTCTTCTCGAACGGCGAGGCCCTGGCCGCCCTCAACGCCCTGGTCCACCCCGCGGTGGGCGCCGAGATCGCTCGTCGGCTCGAGGCCGAGTCCGGATCTGACCGGGTGGTGGTGCTCGACGTCCCCCTGCTCGTGGAGTCGGGCAGGGCGGACATGTCGGCGCTGGTCGTCGTCGACGTGGATCCCGAGGTGGCGGTGTCGCGCCTCGTCGCTCAGCGTCAGATGCGCGAGGACGACGTCCGGGCCCGCATGGCCCGCCAGGCGTCGCGGGCCGACCGGGTGGCTCGCGCCGATGTGGTGATCGACAACTCCGGGAGCCGCGAGGAGCTTCACCGACAGGTCGAGCAGCTCTGGCCCCGGCTGACCGCCCTCCCCCCGGCGGCGGCTCCGTCACGCAGATGAGCTGGGGCGCTGCCAGGTGATGCCGGGGAAGCGGGAGAAGTCGTTGTCGTACGACACGATCTGGCCCCGGTGCTCGATCGCCAGTGCGGCGAGGTGGGCGTCGTTGACAAGGTTGCCGCCGACGCCGACGGCGCCCAGCAGGTCGCGCACGACGGCGGCGTGGCGCGGCGTCGACTCGACCACGACGGCGGGCGGCGCGGCGAGCCAGGCATCGATGCGATCGAAGGCCTGGTCGGTCGTCAGAGGCCGAGGGAACAGGTCGATCTTGGTCGAGAGGCGGGCGAACGCGAGCAGCGCCAGCCAGGCGAAGCCGACGGTTGCGTCGCCCGACAGGGCTCGGTCAAGCCAGGTCCGGGCCTCGTCGTGGTGGGTGGCGTCGAGGTTGACGGCGTAGAGCAGGACGTTGGCATCGACAACGTTCATGCGTCGACCCTCACGACCCGGCGCGCGCCCTGCGGACCAGGTCGTCGTCCTCGAGCTGGCCGGCGAGCTGGAGGGCCCGGTCGAGGATGACCCGCGACTCGCCCATCGACGCCGTCTCGGTGCGGAACCCGGCGCAGGGGACCGCTCCCTCGCGGATGGCGTCGTTGAGGGCCTGCTTGAACGAGACCCGGCGCTCGCGCATGCGGGTGCGGACCAGCTGCTCGGTGTCGGTGTCGAGGGTCACCGTGGTGCGCACCGTCGCATCATAGCGTCATCGAATCTGATGTCTTGCTGTCAGCCGGGTGAGGGCCTCGTGCCCACGCCTGGGACGCCCGGCCACGATCGCCGACGCCGCCGGCCCGACGCCGCCCGGCCCGACCGGCTCCGGACTGGGTGTCACACCCCCTCGGTAGCCTGGCGGCATGGCCCACGCTCCCGCGACCACCAGCCTTGCCCGACCCTTCGAGGTCGTCTCGGAGTTCTCCCCGGCGGGGCACCAGCCGCAGGCGGTCGAGGGCCTGGCCGAGGGCATCGACGGCGGCGAACGCTTCCAGACGCTGCTCGGCATCACCGGCTCGGGCAAGTCGGCCACCGTGGCCTGGACCATCGAGAAGGTGCAGCGCCCCACCCTCGTGCTGGCGCCCAACAAGTCGCTGGCGGCCCAGCTGGCGAACGAGTTCAAGGAGTTCTTCCCGCACAACGCGGTCGAGTACTTCGTGAGCTACTACGACTACTACCAGCCCGAGGCCTACATGGCCTCCAGCGACACCTACATCGAGAAGGACTCATCGGTCAACGACGAGATCGAGCGGTTGCGGCACTCGACCACCGCCGCGCTGCTCACCCGGCGCGACGTCATCGTGGTGGCGTCGGTGTCGTGCATCTACGGCCTGGGCTCACCGGCTGAGTACAAGGAGTCGATGTTCGTCCTGCGCAAAGGCGAGTCGCTCGACCAGCGGGCCATGCTGCGGCGCTTCGTCGACATGCAGTACGACCGCAACGACATGAACCTCACCCGGGGCACGTTCCGGGTCCGGGGCGACACCATCGAGATCCACCCCGCCTACGACGAGACGGCGCTGCGCATCGAGCTCTTCGGCGACGAGATCGAAAATATGCTCACCATCGACCCCGTCACCGGGGAGAAGGTCCGCACCCACGACGAGTTCGTCCTGCTGCCGGCCACCCACTACGTCGCCGGCGACGAACGGCTGAAGCGGGCCATCGTCCGCATCGAGGCCGAGCTCCAGGAGCGCCTGGCGCTCTTCGAGTCCGAGGGCAAGCTGCTCGAGGCCCAGCGCCTTCGCATGCGCACCCAGTACGACCTCGAGATGATGGCCGAGGTGGGCTTCTGCAACGGCATCGAGAACTACTCGGCGCCGATCGACGGCCGCTCACCGGGCGAGGCTCCGTCCACGCTGCTCGACTACTTCCCCCGTGACTTCCTGATGGTGATCGACGAGAGCCACCAGACCGTCCCCCAGCTCCACGGCCAGTACGAGGGCGACCGCAGCCGCAAGGAGAACCTGATCGAGCACGGGTTCCGACTGCCCTCAGCGGCCGACAACCGGCCTCTGCGCTTCGAGGAGTTCATGGAGCGCATCGGCCAGACCCTCTTCCTGTCGGCCACCCCCGGCCCCTACGAGCTGGAACGCTCCACCAACGTGGTCGAGCAGGTGGTGCGGCCCACCGGGCTCGTCGACCCCGAGGTCGTGGTGAAGCCGACCAAGGGCCAGATCGACGACCTGATGGAGCAGATCAACGGTCGGGTCACCCGCGGTGATCGGGTGCTGGTCACGACCCTCACCAAGAAGATGGCCGAGGACCTCAGCGACTACCTGCTCGAGCTGGGTGTGAAGGTTCGCTACCTCCACAGCGAGGTCGACACGATCCAGCGCATCGAGATCCTCCGCGACCTGCGCCTCGGTGGGTTCGACGTGTTGGTCGGCATCAACCTGCTGCGCGAGGGCCTCGACCTGCCCGAGGTGTCGCTGGTGGCGATCCTCGACGCCGACAAGGAGGGCTTCCTCCGCAGCGAGACGTCGCTGATCCAGACCATCGGCCGCGCCGCCCGCAACGTCGAGGGCCAGGTGATCATGTACGCGGACAAGGTGACGCCCTCGATGCAGCGGGCCATCAGCGAGACCAACCGGCGGCGGGGACTGCAGCAGGCCTACAACATCGAGCACGGCATCGACCCCCAGACCATCCGCAAGGCCGTCACCGACATCCTGGCCCTGATGCGCCCGGCCGAGACCACCCCCGTCCCCGGCGGTGACCGGCGGCGCGACAGCGCGGCGGACAAGGCCCGCCGTGAGGAGCTGGCCAACCTGCCCGGCGAGGAGCTGGCCCGGCTCATCCACACCCTCGAGGAGGAGATGCACGAGGCCAGCTCGGACCTGCGCTTCGAGTACGCGGCGCGCCTCCGGGACGAGATCAAGGACCTCAAGCGCGAGCTCCGCCAGGTCGGCTGAGCCTGGTCTGCGCCGTTGGGTCGACCGGCGCCGGGTCAGATGGTGAGCCAGACGGGCAGTGAGGTCACGAACAGGACCCCGAGCACCTTGGCCAGCTGGGTGCGGAGCCGGGGGCGAGGTCAAGCATCAACACGAACCCGAGCAGGATGATCTCGGTGGGGTAGCGGAAGTCCACCTCGTCGCCCGCGAACCACCAGCTGAGGACGAGGTGCCAACCAACCATCGCCCCGATCGGCACCAGCCCGACGCTGACGGGCGGGACCGGACCTCGACCCCACCACCGTGCATCAGACCGGGAGCCGACCCGCGTCGACAACGCCGCCAGCACGACCGCTCCCGCCATGATGACGGCGGTCTCCCGGGTCATCACCGAAGCCGTGAGGGTGACGGTGGCGAAGGTCCAGCGCGATCGCCGGAGGGCGAGGACGGTGGCGATGAGAAGGGCGGCGGCCATCACCTCGGACAAGTCGTAGGACAGGCCGACCAGGACGCCCGGCCACATGGTCGGGACCAGACCCCACCAGGCGCTGCGACCCCGCCCTCGCGCCAGGGTTGCGGCTCCGGCCGCCAGCGCAGCGGTGGCCACCACGTTGACACCGATGAGGGCCCACGGGACGAGCGCGCGGCGGCCGCCCGAGTGACGCCAACCAGGTGACCCCGGGGTACGCGATGCGACGGGTGCGGAACACCGGCCGGTCGAACCGCACCCCGTCGACCCGCTCGGCCCGACTGCCGGGGGCTCGGGCGAGACGGTGGAAGAACTGCCCGTCGTAACCCGTGTCGTTGCGCACGAACCCGTTCGCCTCAGGTCCGCGCTCGGTCATGTTCTCGCCGAAGCGCGTGAACTGCGAGGGGTCGAGGTCGTGGTTGAGGAGTCGGAGGACGGCGAGGAGCAATGCCGCGACGAGGGCGGTCGCCGCCACGGCTCGGGGTCGCACGGCCACAGAGTCGGCCGGGCCGACCGGCGCAACGTCCACAACGGCGGCCGCCGTGCCCTCCTCGGTCGTGGTCACGGCGACCAATCGGCCGATCCGGCCGGGGTGTGAGCCTCCGTCGTCCATCGGCGCTGGCGGTGACGGGGCGCCCGCCCGCCGGTCGACGCCTCGAGAGCCAGCCCTCGGGCCGGAGCATCAAGTGTTCTGCCGGCTCAGCGATCCTCGGTCTGATCATCTTGCTCGGAGACCGAGCCGGCGCTCCTCCCGACCGGCCCGATGGCTTCGCCGCGCATGTCGTCGCGCGAGGCTCAGAATGACCGTCGTACGCATGTTCGCCGGGTTGGTGGCGCGGGTACAGTGGAGGGCTGTGTCCGATTCTCTCGTCATTCGTGGGGCCCGCGAGCACAACCTCCGGGGCATCGACCTCGACCTGCCCCGCGATCGGCTGATCGTCTTCACCGGGCTGTCGGGCTCGGGCAAGTCGTCCCTGGCGTTCGACACCATCTACGCCGAGGGCCAGCGCCGCTACGTGGAGTCGCTGTCGTCCTACGCCCGGCAGTTCCTGGGCCAGATGGACAAGCCCGACGTCGACTTCATCGAGGGCCTCTCGCCGGCCATCTCGATCGACCAGAAGTCGGGGTCGAAGAACCCCCGCTCCACCGTCGGCACCATCACCGAGATCTACGACTACCTGCGGCTGCTCTTCGCCCGCATCGGGACCCCGCACTGCCCCACCCACGGCGTCGTCATCGCCCGTCAGACCCCTCAGCAGATCGTCGACCGCATCCTCGAGCTGCCCGACGGCACCCGCTTCCAGGTGCTGGCGCCGGTCGTGCGGGGCCGCAAGGGCAACTACGAGACCCTCCTCGCCGACCTCTCCCAGCAGGGCTACTCGCGAGCCCGCATCGACGGCGAGCTCCACGAGCTCACCGAAAAGATCGACCTGGGCCGCTACGAGCAGCACACCATCGAGGTCGTCGTCGACCGCCTGGTGCGTCGTGAGGGCATCGAGAACCGGCTGACCGAGTCGCTGGAGGCCGCCCTGGCCCTCGCCGACGGGGTGGCCGAGGTGCAGCTCGTCCCCCGCGAGGAGCGGGCCGAGGGCGAGGACGAGCCCGAGGTGCTCACCTTCAGCCAGCACCTGGCCTGCCCCGTCGACGGCGAGAGCTTCGACGAGCTGGCCCCCCGCAGCTTCTCGTTCAACTCGCCCTACGGCGCCTGCCCCCGCTGCGACGGCCTGGGCACCCGCTTCGAGGTCGACCCCGAGCTGATCGTGCCCGACCCCGACCTCAGCATCACCGACGGGGCCATCCACCCCTGGGCCAGCGGGCACGCCACCTGGTTCCACCGCATCCTCGAGGCCGTCGGCATCGAGCACGACATCCCCCTCGACGTGCCGTGGCGGTCGCTCAAGGCGGCCCAGCAGAACAAGCTGCTGCACGGCAAGGGCATCGGCCGGGTCGAGGTCCGGTACAAGAACCGCTACGGGCGGGTCCGCACCTACCACGCCGCCTACGAGGGTGTGATCCCGTGGCTCCAGCGGCGCCACTCCGACACCGAGAGCGACTCCCAGCGCGAGCAGTTCGAGGGCTACATGCGCGAGGTGCCCTGCCCCGAGTGCGACGGCACCCGCCTCAAGCCGTTCATCCGGTCGGTCACCATCGACGGCCGGGCGATCTCCGAGCTCTCGGCCATGTCGATCCGCGACGTCGCCGGGGTGCTGGGCGCGGTGGTGCTCTCCGAGCGTGACCGGCTCATCGCCGAGGCGGTGCTCAAGGAGATCAACGCCCGGCTGAGCTTCCTGCTCGACGTCGGGCTCGACTACCTGTCGCTGTCGCGCTCGGCTGCCACCCTGGCCGGGGGTGAGGCCCAGCGGATCCGCCTGGCCAGCCAGATCGGTTCCGGGCTGGTCGGCGTGCTCTACGTGCTCGACGAGCCGTCGATCGGCCTGCACCAGCGCGACAACAAGCGCCTCATCGAGACCCTCATGCGCCTGCGCGACCTGGGCAACACGGTGCTCGTCGTCGAGCACGACGAGGAGACCATCGCGGTGGCCGACCACGTCGTCGACATCGGCCCCGGCGCCGGCGAGCACGGCGGCGAGGTCGTCTACGCCGGCCCCTACGAGGGTCTGCTCACGAGCAAGGCGTCGGTCACCGGCCAGTACCTTTCGGGGAAGCGATCGATCCCGGTGCCCGAGGTGCGGCGCGAGCCGGGCGACGAGTGGCTTTCGATCAAGGGGGCCCGGGAGCACAACCTCACCGGCATCGACGTCGACATCCCCCTCGGGTGCTTCGTGTCGATCACCGGCGTGTCGGGGTCGGGCAAGTCGACGTTGATCAACGACATCCTCCTGCGGTCGCTGATGCAGACGATCTACCGGGCCAAGGTGCCGCCCGGGCGCCACAAGCGCATCGATGGCATCGAGCTGCTCGACAAGGTCATCAACATCGACCAGTCACCGATCGGCCGCACCCCCCGGTCGAACCCCGCCACCTACACGGGGGTCTGGGATCACGTCCGGAAGCTCTTCGCCCAGACCCAGGAGGCCAAGGTCCGCGGCTACCTGCCGGGGCGGTTCTCGTTCAACGTGAAGGGCGGGCGCTGCGAGGCGTGCGCGGGGGACGGCACGATCAAGATCGAGATGCACTTCCTGCCCGACGTCTACGTGCCGTGCGAGGTGTGCAAGGGCGCCCGGTACAACCGTGAGACCCTCGACATCACGTTCAAGGGCAAGACGGTGGCCGAGGTTCTGGCCATGCCGTGTGAGGAGGCGCTGGAGTTCTTCGCCAACCAGCCCCCGATCGCCCGGCACATGCAGACCCTGGTCGACGTGGGCCTGGGCTACATCCGCCTGGGCCAGCCGGCGCCCACCCTCTCGGGGGGTGAGGCTCAGCGCATCAAGCTGGCCTCGGAGCTCTCCAAACGCTCGACGGGGCACACGATCTACCTGCTCGATGAGCCCACCACCGGCCTGCACTTCGAGGACATCCGGCGCTTGCTCACAGTGCTGTCGCGCCTGGTCGACCAGGGCAACACGGTGCTCGTCATCGAGCACAACCTTGATGTGATCAAGACCGCCGACTGGCTGATCGACCTGGGGCCCGAGGGTGGCAGCGGCGGTGGCATGGTCGTGGCCGAGGGCAGCCCCGAGCTGGTGGCCAAGGTGTCCGAGAGCCACACCGGCCGCTTCCTCGGTCCTGTGCTCAGCGGCAGAGGCTGAGGCCGCCGACGTCCTCATGGCCACCGGACCCGACCGCGCCGGCCGTCCTGACCAAACCCCGAGGTGACCACCATGCCCCGATCTCTGCAGGAGATCATCGACCACGCCGAGACCCTGGCCACCCAGGTTGAGGCAGCCGAGCCCGACGGCAACGGCCACCGCGACGACGTCGCGGTCCTGCGGAGCGCAACACTTGCGTCGGCCCACGCTGACCGCGCTCTCGCCGAGACCGTGGCCGCCGCTCGGTCTGACGGGCTCTCGTGGTTGGCCATCGGAGTGGTTCTCGGTGTCTCCGGCGAAGCGGCGCGCAAGCGCTACGGCACGGCGGTCACCAGTCGATAGCGATCGCTGCCCGAGGTCGGGCGGAAGGGGCCCGGTACAACCGTGAGACCCTCGACGTCACGTTCAAGGGCAAGACGGTGGCCGAGGTGCTGGCCATCCGTGTGAGGAGGCGCTGGAGTTCTTCGTCAACCAGCGGCCGATCGCCCAACCACCTGCAGACCTGGTCGACGTGGGCTTGGACTACATCCGCCTCGGGTCAGCTGGCGCCGACGCTCTCGGGTGGTGAGGCCCAGCCATCAAGCTGGCCTCGGAGCTCTCCAAGCCCTCCACCGGGCACACCATCTACCTGCTCGATGAGCCCACGACCGGCCTGCACTTCGCAGGACATCCGGCGCCTGCTCACGGTGCTCTCACGTCTGGTCGATCAAGGGCAACACCGTGCTGGTCACCGAGCACAACCTCGGATGTCGCCAATTGGCTCATCGACCTGGGCCCCGAAGGTGGCAGCGGGGGAGGGATGGTCGTGGCCGAGGGCAGCCCCGAGCTGGGTCTCCAAGGTCCCCCGAGAGCCACACCGGCCGCTTCCTCGGCCCCGGGCCTCGATGGGCGGGGGTAGGCGGGCGCCGGCAACGTCGGCGGTGTTCGGCCGCTCCCGGCTCCCGGTCGCTCATGTCGGTGCGTCTACGCGCACCAGCAGGTGGGCGGTCACGCCCGTGTCTGCGTTCCACGTCCCGGCCAGCCGGTGGGTGGGCTCGCCGGTTGCCGGGTCGGTGAGGAAATCGAGCGCCTGGACCCGCTCCGGAGCCCGTTCCTCGTCGACGAGCCACACGCGCTCGATGTCGCGGGCCTGAATCCAGGATTCCTCGTCGGCGAGCAGCGGCTCGATCCGGAGCACCTCTCCCAGGGGTCTGGGGCTATTGACGAGCGGTAGCGCCGGCGGATCGTCCACCTCGCGCCACGCCGCTTCGAAGGCGGGTCGGACCTCGGACTCGGCCAAAAGGATCCGGTCACCGGGCTCAGCGCGCGCGGCCACCGTGCGGGCCGCCGCCCGCCAGTCATCTCCGGCCGGGCCGTGGATCCCGATTTGGCCGACGAGGAGTACGGCACCCGTGAGCGCGGCGGCCAGGGGCAGCCGTACCCGCCCCCTGGCGTCATCGAGCCGCCGGCATGCCAGGGCCAGTAGCAGGGCCACACCAGGCGTGCTCCCGATGAGGTAGCGCGGGACCAAGGAGGGCCGTACGATCGACAGGCCGAGCAGCAGGACGGGCGGGACAACCGCCCAGGCGACGGGGATCACCAGCTCGGTTCGGACTCGGCCCGGCGTCGCACTGCGCGCCCGACGCAACGCCAGGACCGCTCCGACGCCGATCAGAGCGACCAACACGAGCATCAGCGGAGGCGAGCTCGAGGTGAATGCCGAGGCGTTGTCCCCGATCTGCCCGGCGTTCAGCGGCTGGATCCAGTTGCCGACATCAGAGGCCCCCACGGTGAGGAGACCGGCGGTGACGATGAGGGATCCCGTCACGCCGGGCAGGGCCCCGACCCATGCCCGGCGGTCGGCGCGCCCGGCGAGCAGCGCGGCGGGCTGCGCCAGCACCTGGAGAGCGGCGAGGCCGTGGCCCAGCGGCATGAGCGTGCAGAGCACCGTGTGGAGCCACCACAGGCGCCGGGCACGGGCCGGCTCGGCATCGGTCGCCGCAAGGGCGCGGTGGAGGACGAGCCACGAGGCCGTTGTGAGGAGCAGCACCAGCGCGTAGGAGCGGGCCTCCTGGGCGTAGCGCACGAAGAGCACCGAGAGGCCGAGAAAGAGGCAGGCTCGGCGGGCGGTGGCCGACCCGACCAGGCCCGTTGCCAGGCGTCCGAGCAGGGCGAGGGCCCCGAGGGCGAAAAGCGCCGAGAGCGCCCGCATCCACCAGATCGAGTCCGACACCGTCGCCCACACCGATAGCACGGCGTAGTAGAGGCCCATCGTGGCGCTGGTCTCCCGCAGCGTGGGACCGAGCTGGTGGACGGCACCTAGCGTGTAGGCCTCGTCCCGCCACAGCGACGCTCGGTCGAGGCCGACGAAGACGCAGACCGCCGCCACCAGCAGGCCCGGCCCGGTGACCCGCCACCACAGCTCGGGCGGGCCCGAACCCGAGCCGGAATCAGTCTCGAGGGCCTGGTCGGGCCGCCCTGCGAGGCCACCCGTGGCGGCGCGCTCTCGGGTCAGGGCCGACGTCATGCCCCGCACCTTTCGGCGGCCGCGGGCACGGGTTGAGGCGAAGACGTGGGGTCACTGGCGTGACCTCACGCCTTCGCCTGGATGGCATCTCACCGCGCGACCACGACGACCCGTCACCGGTCGCGCTGTCGCAGGACACGACCGGCGGCCCGTGATCAGGCCGGGACTGCGGCCTCAGTGATGTCGAGCATGCGCTGCAGGGCGACCCTTGCCCACTGCTGGGTGTCGGGGTCGACGGTGATGCGGTTGACGACGTTGCCCTCGACCAGGTTCTCGAGCACCCAGCAGAGGTGCGGGGCGTCGATGCGGAACATGGTCGAGCACGGGCAGATCAGCGGGTCGAGCGACACGACGGTCTTGTCCGGCGTCTCATCCGCGAGGCGCTGCACCAGGTGGATCTCGGTGGCCACGGCGATGGTGCTGCCAGCGGGCGCGGCGCCGACGGCCTTGATGATGTAGTCGGTGGAGCCGACCTGGTCGGCCACCGAGCACAGCTCGTGGGAGCACTCCGGGTGGGCGAGGACGATGCCGTCGGGGTGCTCGGCGCGGAAGGCCTCGACGTGCTCGGGCCGGAACCGCTGGTGCACCGAGCAGTGCCCCTTCCAGAGCAGGAACGTGGCCTCCTTGCAGTCGGTCTCGCTCAGCCCGCCCCGCTCGAGGCGGGGGTTCCAGACCCGCATGTCGTCGTGGTCGTAGCCCATGGCGATGCCGGTGTTGCGCCCCAGGTGCTGATCCGGGAAGAACAGCACCTTGCGCCCCTCGGCGCGGGCGTTCGCCACGATCGCTGCAGGGTCGTCGGCTTCGCCGACACCGCGCTGTGCGTGCTGGGTCGATCGGCTGGCGCCTCCCTCCGTGTCGCCCCCCTCGAACGCCCAATCGAGCACCTGGCGGGCGTTGGTCGAGGTGCACACCGCACCACCGTGCTCGCCCACGAACGCCTTCAGCGACGCCGCGCTGTTCATGTAGGTGATGGGCACGACCCGCTCGATGTCGATGACCTCGGCCAGCGCCTCCCATGCCTCGGTGACCTCGTCGATGTCGGCCATGTCGGCCATCGAGCAGCCGGCGTTCAGGTCCGGGAGGATCACCTGCTGGTGGTCATCGGTCAGCACGTCGGCCGACTCGGCCATGAAGTGCACGCCGCAGAACACGATGTAGTCGGCCTCCGGTCGCTCCTGGGCCAGCACCGAGAGCCGGTACGAGTCACCCCGGGCATCGGCCCAGCGCATCACCTCGTCACGCTGGTAGTGGTGGCCGAGGATGAAGAGGCGTTCGCCGAGGGTCTCCTTGGCCGCGGCAATCCGGGCGGAGAGGTCGCTGTCGGACGCTGCGGTGTACTGCTCGGGTAGCGGGGTCTGGAGCCGGATCATGAGGTGGGACCTCCGAAGAGGGTTCCGATGTTGACCGGTGGGGACAGCCTGGTCGCCTCGCCACGGGGATGTCGGTCTCGGAACCGATATGGAGCCGGGTACCAGGCCGGCCGTGTGGCGACAAGTGTACGCCGCTTGATGACTGGAACCTGTGCCGTGCGACGGTGATTCCCGATCCCTGCCCCGACGACGTCCCGCTCGATGCTCCACCGACCTCACGGACATGGCCGGGCCGCCGACGAGGAGGGGGTGACGTCGGCGACCCGAGCCCGCCCGGTCCCCTCGGGGACCACCGGCGGACCCGGTGCCAGCGCGCCACTCCTACCGGAGGGGATGCTCGACTCCCCGCTGCGGCGGTGGGCCGCCATGGCCGGCACGCTCGCCGTGTCGGCGGCGCTCTACGGCTTCGCCACGGCCTCCACCGTCCCCTCCAGCGCCCTGGCGCTGTGGCTGGTCTCGGGCCTGGCGGTGCCCCTGTGGCTCGTCGCCCTGCGGCCTCGGGGCGCGCTGGCCGCGGGACTCGCCATCGCCGCCCTCATGGTGCCCCTCGCCCTCCGCACCGCCGAGCTGGTCGAGCGGCCCGGACCACCGCAGGAGGCAGCCCACGACGGCGGCGTGCACGTGACGCGGGCCGCGGCCGACGACCTGCTCTCGGGCCGCAACCCTACGCCGAGTCCTTCGGCGACGACCTCCCCTCGTCGTGGCTGGTGCTCCGGGTGGTGCCCGAGACCGCGACCCCCAACCCCGTCGTCGACCACATGCCGTACCTACCCGCCGCGTTCCTCGTCGCCGTGCCCGGCGTCGTGCTCGAACGGGCGACCGGGTTCGGGGCCGACCCCCGGTGGGTCATGGGCCTGGTCGTCGTCGCCGCCCTCGTGGCGCTGGCCCGGCGACCCGAGCCGGGCTGGGCCCGAGGCGCGGCGATCATGGCCTTCGTGGTGGCCTTCCTGGCCGGAGGGCTGGCCGCCGCGGTGGCCCTGGCCCGCCGGGTCGACCACGTCGGCATCTTGCCGGTCAGCTCCGTTCTGGTACTCCTCGGCCTTCTCATCCCGGCCCGCACCTTCCAGCCGAACTACCTGGCCCTCGTGGCCGGCCTGCTTGGCACGGGGTGGCTGGTGGTCGGCGCCCACCTCGGCGTCGATGGTGATGACGAGCTGACCTTGGCATCCGAACCCGAGACCACGCGCGTGGGGCCTGATCGGGCACCCTAGGAGGGTGGTCCAACGCCCTCCCGCCGGCTCGATCCCCGACGCGCCCGGCAGCTACCAGTTCAAGGACGCCCACGGCCGCGTGATCTACGTGGGCAAGGCAAAGTCGCTGCGCTCCCGGCTGTCGAACTACTTCCAGAACCCGCGGAACATGCCGCCCCGCACGGCCCAGATGGTGGCCACGGCCGAGAGCGTCGAGTGGATCCAGGTCCGCAACGACGTCGAGGCCTTCATGCTCGAGTACTCGCTGATCAAGCAGCACCGGCCCCGCTTCAACATCCGCCTGGTCGACGACAAGAGCTACCCGTTCCTGGCCGTGACCGTCAGCGACGAGTGGGCCCGGCCGATGGTCATGCGGGGCAAGCGGCGCAAGGGCATCCGCTACTTCGGGCCCTACGCCCACGCCTATGCGATCCGCGACACCCTCGACCTGCTCCTGCGCACCTTCCCGCTGCGCACCTGCTCGGACACCAAGCTCGAGCGCCACCGGAAGCTGGGCAAGCCCTGCCTGCTGTTCCACATCGAGAAGTGCTCGGGGCCGTGTGTGGGCGAGGTCGAGCGGGCCGACTACGACAAGCTCGTCGCCGACCTGCTGAAGTTCCTCGAGGGCGACACCGACGAGGTCGTGCGCCGGCTGGAGAAGGAGATGGGGGTCGCGGCGGCCGAGCTCGAGTTCGAGCGCGCCGCGCGCCTGCGCGACCGCCTGGCCACGGTGCGCAAGGCGATCGAGCGTCAGCAGATGGTGGTGGAGGAAGGCGGCGACCTCGATGTGATCGGCATCGCCGAGGACGAGCTCGAAGCCGCGGTGCAGGTGTTCTTCGTCCGCAAGGGGCGGGTGCTGGGCCGCAAGGGCTTCGTCGTCGACAAGGTCGAGGACCTCGCCGAGGGGGAGCTCATCGGCCGCATCCTCGGCGAGCTCTACCAGGAGGCGCCGCCGCTCGGCTTCCCCCGCACCGTGATCGTGCCCGACGACCCCGACGACCTGGCGCTCTACGAGGACTTCCTCCGCGAGCAGCGGGGCACCAGGGTCGAGATCCGGGTGGCCCAGCGGGGCGACAAGCGGAAGCTGGCCGAGACCGTCACCCGCAACGCCACCGAGGAGCTGGTGCGCCACCGACTGAAGCGGGCGAGTGACCACAACAGCCGGGCCCGAGCCCTCAACGAGCTGCAGGAGGCCCTCGACCTGCCCCTCTCGCCGCTGCGCATCGAGTGCTACGACATGAGCCACCTCCAGGGCACCGACTACGTCGGGTCGATGGTGGTGCTCGAGGACGGGCTGCCCAAGAAGTCCGAGTACCGCCGGTTCAAGATCAAGACCGTCGCCGGCAACGACGACTTCGCAGCCATGGAGGAGGTGCTCACCCGGCGCCTCACCGCCTACCAGATCGAGCGGGAGAGGCCGGTGAGCGAGCGCGAGGGCCGGTTCTCCTACCCGCCCCAGCTGCTGCTCGTCGATGGCGGCAAGGGCCAGCTCAGCGTGGCGGTCCGCGTGCTACAGGAGCTCAGCCTCGACGAGGAGATCCCGGTGGCCTCGCTGGCCAAGCGCTTCGAGGAGGTCTTCGTTCCCGGCCAGGCCGACTCGATCCGCCTGCCCCGCCAGTCCGAGGCGCTCTACCTGCTGCAGCGGATCCGTGACGAGTCGCACCGCTTCGCCATCAGCTACCACCGCCAGCTGCGCGACAAGCGGATGACCACGTCGGTCCTCGACGGCATCGCCGGCCTGGGCGAGACCCGCCGCAAGCGCCTGCTCAAGGAGCTGGGCGGCGTGCGCGCCGTGCAGGCGGCGTCGCTCGATGACCTCAAGGCGCTGTCGTGGTTGCCCGACACGGTCGCCGAAGCGGTCCACGCCACCGCCCACAAGCCCTGAGCGGCATCGGCGGTCGGGGTCTGCCTTGTCGGTGGCGCCGTCGACATCGTCGGGTGCGTCATGGGCGGTGGCGCTGGTCCCTGATCAGCCGCAAGGGGCGGCGAGCCGATCGTAGATTTCTTTCGGTTGCGGGTTGACGTCGCGAACAGGTGTTCGATAGAGTGCGGTTCTCCCTTCGAGGACCAGGGTTGCGGTCCTCTCCCCGTTCCTGCTCGACGCCCACCGGTGGTGGTCGTCGCTTCTGCCTCGGAGGTGAGCCGTGTCCGACCTGTCAACGTCCCCGCCCGACGCGTCGCCGCGCTC